>JAICJK010000370.1 GCA_025928415.1 Solirubrobacteraceae bacterium
AGCGCGCCGAGCGGCTCGTCGAGCAGCAGCGCCCGCGGCCGGTTGACCATCGCGCGGGCCAGCGCCACGCGCTGCTGCTGGCCGCCCGAGAGCTGGGCGCGCTTGCGGTTGTCCAGCCCGCGGAGCTGGACCAGCTCGAGGGTCTCGCCCACCCGCCGGCGGACCTCGGCCTTGGCCAGGCCGCGCCGCTCGAGGCCGAAGGCGACGTTGCGCTCGACCGACAGGTGGGGGAACAGCGCGTAGGACTGAAAGACGGTGTTGACGTCGCGCCGATAGGGCGGAGCGTCGGTGATGTCCTCGCCGCCGAGCAGCACGCGGCCCTCGGTCGGGTCCTCGAAGCCGCCGATCATGCGCAGCGTCGTGGTCTTGCCGCAGCCGGAGGGGCCGAGCATGGCGAAGAACGCCCCGCGCTCGATCGAGAGGTCGAGCCGGTCGACGGCCAGCGTGTCGCCGAAGCGCTTGGTGACCTGCTCGAGCCGGATGTCGGTCTCGGCGGGCCCGTCGGCCGGTGTGCGCGTCGCGAGACTGTGCTCCGGTGCGTCCGACTCCATCATGGATGCGTTCCTCCCCCTGGATCCCGTGACGAGCGCGCACGTTACTGCCCGTTCGTCATACGGGCGCTACAACTGGCGCACGCCGCACGCGCCACTTCGTCCAACGCGCGACGGGCCGCCGGGTTAGGCTGCGCGGCATGCGCGCGGTCGTGCTCACCGGCGCCGGTTCCTACGACGTCCTGGAGGTGCAGGACCGGCCGGCCCCTGCGGTCGGGCCGGGGCGCGTGCGCATCGCGGTCGCCGCGGCCGGGGTCAACTTCGCCGACGTGATGGCGCGGCTGGGCCTCTACCCCGACGCGCCGCCGGCGCCCTGCGTCCTGGGCTACGAGGTGGCGGGCACCGTGGCCGAGGCGGGGGAGGGCGTGCAGGCCCTCGCGGTGGGCGATCGCGTCGTGGCGGGCACGCGCTTCGGCGGCTACGCCGAGGAGGTGGTCGTGCCCGAGGGCGACGTCGTCGCGCTCCCGGACGGGCTGTCCTTCGAGGAGGGCGCGGCGATCCCGGTCAACTACGCCACGGCCTGGGCCGCGCTGCTGGGCTACGGCTCGCTGCGCGCGGGCGAGCGGGTGCTCGTCCACGCCGCGGCGGGCGGCGTCGGCATCGCCGCCACCCAGCTCGCCAAGGCGGCCGGCGCCGAGGTCTGGGGCACGGCGTCGCCGTCCAAGCACGAGGCGATCCGGGGCTTCGGCGTCGATCGCCCGCTCGACTACACGCGCAAGGGCTGGCACCGCGGCCTGCCGCCGTTCGACCTCGTCCTCGACGCGCTCGGCGGCGCCTCGTTCGCCCGCAGCTACGGGCTGTTGCGCCCCGGCGGCCGGCTGGTGGCCTTCGGCGCCTCGTCGCTGGTCCGCGGCGAGCGGCGCGACCTCGTCCGGGCGGCGCCGAAGGCCCTGCGGATGCTGCGCGGCTTCGACCTCATCAAGCAGATGAGCGCGTCGAAGGCGGTGATCGGCCTGAACGTCCTGACGCTGTGGGACGACCGCGGCACGCTCGAGCCGTGGATCGGGCCCCTGCGCGCCGGCCTGGCCGACGGGACGATCCGCCCCGTCGTGGCCGCGAGCTTCCCGTTCGCCGCGGCAGGCGAGGCGCACCGCATGCTCACCGAGCGGCGCAACGTGGGCAAAGTCGTCCTGATCCCCTAACATCGGCGACGGACATGTCGCTCCTCTCCGCGCTCCGACTTCTCCTCCTCCCCCGTTAGGGGGAAGCATCTGCGCGTGGCGGCCGCCCGAAGCCGCGAGACGAAGACCGGAGACGACCACCAGCCGAGAGAGGCGACGACATGACCGCAGCCACCGACCCCAACCGGGTCCTCATCTTCGACACCACCCTGCGCGACGGCGAGCAGTCGCCGGGCATCTCGCTGAACACGGCGGAGAAGCTCGAGATCGCCGAGGCGCTCGCGCGCCTGGGCGTCGACGTCATCGAGGCCGGCTTCCCGATCGCCTCCCCGGGCGACTTCGAGGCCGTGCAGGGCATCGCCCGACAGGTCGAGGGCCCGGTGATCTGCGGCCTGGCGCGCGCCAACCCCGCGGACATCGACCGCGCCTGGGAGGCGATCCGCGACAGCGCGCGGCCGCGCATCCACACCTTCGTGTCGACCTCCGACATCCACATCGAGCATCAGCTCCGCTCCACGCGCGCGGACGTCAAGGGCCTGGCGCGCGCCTCGGTCGCGCAGGCCCGCGCGCTGTGCGACGACGTCGAGTTCTCGCCGATGGACGCCACGCGCGCCGACGTCGAGTTCACCGCGGAGGTCGTCGCGCTCGCCGTGGCGGAGGGCGCCACGACGATCAACATCCCCGACACGGTCGGCTACGCGCTGCCCGACGAGTACGCGCGCTTCCTGACGCGCCTGTACGAGCTCGTGCCGGAGCTGGCCGGCGTCACGCTCTCGGTCCACTGCCACGACGACCTCGGGCTGGCCGTCGCCAACTCGCTGGCCGGCGTGCTGGCCGGCGCGCGGCAGGTCGAGGGCGCGATCAACGGCATCGGCGAGCGCGCGGGCAACGCGTCGCTCGAGGAGATCGTGATGCTGCTGCACACGCGCGGCGCCGCGCTCGGGCTGACCTGCGACGTGGCGACGACCGAGATCGCGCGCACGAGCCGCCTGGTCTCGCGCCTGACCGGCTACGCCGTGCAGCCCAACAAGGCGATCGTGGGGCGCAACGCCTTCGCGCACGAGTCGGGCATCCACCAGGACGGCGTCCTCAAGGAGCGCTCGACCTACGAGATCATGGACGCCCGCACCGTCGGCCTGGACGCGAACTCGCTGGTGCTCGGCAAGCACTCGGGCCGGGCCGCGCTGCGGGCGGCGCTGGAGGACCTGGGCTACCCGATCGACGGCGCGACGCTCAACGCGGCGTTCAAGCGCTTCAAGGAGCTCGCGGACAAGAAGAAGCAGGTCACGGCGCTGGACCTCGAGGCGCTCGTCACCGACGAGCTGCGCGAGGAGCTCGCGGGCTACGCGCTGGACTGGTTCGACGTCGAGGCGTCCTCCCGCCGCCCGCCGCACGCGCGCGTGGGCGTGACCACGCCGGACGGCCGGAAGGTCGAGGGCGCGTTCACCGGCGATGGCCCGGTCGACGCCGTGTTCCGCGCGATCAACGCCGCCACGGGCATCGACGCGCGGCTGCGCGAGTTCCGCGTGGACGCCGTGACCGGCGGGCAGGACGCGCTCGGCGAGGTCAACGTGATCGTCGAGCTCGGCGACCCGGACGCGGCGATCACCACCGGGCTGGCCGGCGTGCTGGCGGGCGAGCGGGTCACGGGCGCCGGGCAGGCCGTGGCCACCGACATCATCGAGGCCGGCGGCATCGCCTACGCCCGGGCGCTGTCGAGCGCCGTGCGCCGCGCCCAGGCGGCGGCCGAGGCGCCGGAGGCCATGCGCGCGGCGCTGCTCGCCACGCCGTGACCCGAGGCGCCGGCGGGGGCGGCGAAGACGCGGCCCTCGCCGCGCTCGACCCGGCGGCGCTCGTCGCCGATCTCGTCGCCCTGGTGCGCGTCCCGAGCACCACGGGCGACGAGCGCGCCGCGCTCGAGCTGCTGGCCGCCCGGGCCG
>JAICJK010000617.1 GCA_025928415.1 Solirubrobacteraceae bacterium
CAACCCGTACCGCGCGCCGGGCGGCGTCTCCAACGCGCAGGCCGTGCGCGCGGGGCGCATCCACGGCTGCGAGTCCGTCGTGCAGGCGCCCTCCGTCCCCGATCCGACGCAGGGCGTGACCTGGCTCTCGCCCGCGCGCGGCGGCGACAAGCGCGGCAGCACGCGCGACGACAACCTGCTCGGCGCCCACGGCAGCGACGTCATCGCCGGGCTGGCGGGCGACGACGTCATCTGGGGCGACCGCCTGCACGACACCGCCGGCCTGCGCGCCCGCGACCGGCTGACGGGCGGCGAGGGCAACGACACGATCTACGGCGGCCGCGGCACCAACCGCATCTCCGGCGACGCGGGCGACGACTACCTGCAGGGCGGCGCGGCCGACAACCGCATCGCGGGCGGCGCGGGCGACGACCAGATCCGCCTGCGCGGCCGCGGGCACGACGTGGTGAGCGCCGGCGCCGGCGACGACGTCGTCTACGCGCTGACCCAGCGCCGCGCCACGGTGAGCTGCGGCCCCGGCGAGGACACCGTCTACGTCGGCCGCGTGCGCCCGCACATGCGCGGCTGCGAGCACGTCGTCAACCGCTACCGGTAGAACCGGCCCTGGGGGGCCGGTTCTCCTTGGAGTGTCGGCGCAGGGCGCCGAACTCCCGGTGGTCGGGCTCCCGATCCGGGGCTCCCGTGATCAGTTGTCAGAGGGCGGCGGCGCGAAGACGACCTTCTTCAGCTCGCCGATCGTGCTGCCGCCCAGGCGCAGGGCGGTGAAGAAGCCCTCGGCGCCGAGCCCCCCGGCGTCGAGCGCGCTGCGCAGGTCGCGCAGCGTGTCGCGGTCCTCCTCGGCGACGCGGTCCTTGCCGGTCTCGATGAGGATGAGGTGGCGCGGGCGGCGGTGGGCGTGGGCCATGCGCACGTAGCGCTCGCGCGTCGCCGGGTCGAGGCCCTCGACGGGGATCACGACGCTGTCCCCGGCAGCCAGGCGCTTGGCGGCCGTCGCGTCGAGCAGGGCCTCGGCCTTGTCCTCGAGCTCCTCGGCGGCGACACGGCCCTGCAGCAGCGCCCGGATCTTCGCGAGCGACAGCAGGGCGTTGGGCTCCTCGATGACGCGGGCGGCGAAGGCCTCGTTGGCGGGGGTGTCGGCGCCGACCACGAGCAGCAGGCTGCCCGGCGCGTAGCGCAGCCGGTCGGTGGGCGACAACACGCGGCAGCGCGCGCTCACGTCGACGGGGCGCCGGGGGCGCTCGGGCTCGCCCTCGCGGCGGGGCCGCTCGGAGGACCAGCCCGTCCGCTCGTCGCTGCCGATCTTGACGCTGCGCAGGGAGGAGGACGAGGAGTCGGGCATGCCCCCACGATGGCAGAGGTGCCCACCCAGCGCGTTGCCGCGAGCTAGGGTCGTCCCTCCACGGTCACACGGGAGGTCGCGATGGGCGCTGCGGGAGACGGCTGGGCGGTCGGCACGATCGACGAGATGGGGGAGGGGCCGGGCTTCCGCAAGGTGCGCCGGGCGCTCGGCGTGAGCGCCTTCGGCGTCAACGCGGTCGTCATGCCGGAGGGCATCGAGAGCGGCTTCCACTACCACGACGAGCAGGACGAGCTGTACTTCGTGCACCGCGGGCGCATCGAGATCACCTTTGGGGACGGCACCTCGCAGCTGCTGGAGGAGGGCGGCCTGGCCCACGTGGCGGCGGCGACGCACCGCCGGCTCCGCAACGCCGGCGAGGGCGAAGCCGTCTACCTCTGCGTCGGCGCGCGCGACGGCTACGTGGGGCGCGAC
>JAICJK010000342.1 GCA_025928415.1 Solirubrobacteraceae bacterium
GCCCGGTCGATCCACAACTTCCGCCTGCTGAGCGAGGCGCTGGCGGGCAAGGACCAGCAGCTCTCCGAGCTGGTCGACTCGTCCAACGCGGTCTTCCGGTCCTTCGCGTCCCAGGACGCCAAGCTGCGCGAGTCGCTCGACCTGCTGCCCGGCACGCTGCAGAGCGCCCACACGAACCTGGGCAAGGCCGACAAGCTGGCCAAGGCGCTCGGGCCGACGTTGCAGGACCTGCGCCCGACCGCGCGTGCGCTCGGCCCGTCGCTGAAGCAGACGCGGCCCTTCCTGAAGAAGACCACGCCGGTCATCCGCGACCAGCTCCGCCCGTTCGCGCGCGACGTGCAGCCGGTCGTCAAGGACCTGCGCCCGGCGGCGCGCGACCTGGCGAGCATCGGGCCGGACCTGACCTCGAGCTTCAAGGTCCTCAACTACGCCTTCAACGAGCTGGCCTACGACAAGCCCGGCGACAACAACGACTCCTACCTGTTCTGGGCCACCTGGCTCAACCACGCGGGCAACACGCTGTTCGGCGACGCCGACGCGCAGGGGCCGGTGCGCCACGGCCTCGTGCAGGTCTCCTGCCCGGGCCTGGCGACGCTGCAGAGCCTCAAGGCCGCCAACCCGCAGCTCGGCCTGCTCACCGCGCTGCTGAACCCGCCCACCCAGGCGTGCCCGGGCATCCCGGCCGCCAACACGGAGACGAGCCCGGTGGCCGCGGTCGCGGGCGCGGTCACGGCCACGGCGACGAGCCCGTCGGTGCCGCGCCTGGCCGCCAAGCCCACGATCGGGAAGGGCGCGCGCTGAGATGATCAAGCAGGCTCCCAGCGTCGGCCGGATCCTCGTCATGGTGGGCTTCGCGCTGTCGTGCTTCGGCCTGCTGCTCTACCTGTGGCTGGCGTTCGGCGGCCCGACGCCGCTCAAGCCCAAGGGCTACCGCTTCCAGACGTCCTTCGGCGAGGCCACGCAGCTCGCCAAGGAGGCCGACGTCCGCATCTCCGGCGTCTCGGTGGGCAAGGTGAAGACCATCACCCCGGACAAGCGCACGGGCCGCTCCGAGGCGGTCATCGAGCTGCAGCCGCGCTACTCCCCGCTGCCCAAGGACGCCAAGGCGATCCTGCGCCAGAAGACGCTGCTGGGCGAGACCTACGTCGAGCTGACGCCGGGCGACGGGCGCAAGGCGGGCTGGATCCCCGAGAACGGCACGCTGCCCGCGTCGCACGTGTCGTCCACGGTCGAGCTCGACGAGATCTTCCGCGCCTTCGACCCGGCCACGCGCCGCGCGTTCCAGGACTGGATCCAGACGGCGGCGCAGACGACCAGCGGCCGCGGGCGGGACATCAACGACGCGCTGGGCAACCTCGCGCCGTTCGCGGAGGACACCACCACGCTGCTGCAGCTCCTGCAGTCGCAGTCGGGCGCGGTGCGCAAGCTCGTCGCCAACACGGGCGTGGTGTTCGACGCGCTGTCCGAGCGCCAAGGCCAGCTCGCGGGGCTGATCACGAACTCCAACGCCGTCTTCGCGACGACGGCGCGGCGCAACCGGGAGCTCGCGCAGACCTTCCAGGCGCTGCCGACCTTCGAGAAGGAGTCCGAGCGGACCGTCAAGCGGCTGACCACGTTCGCCCACAACACCGATCCGCTGGTCACCCAGCTGAGGCCCGCCGCGCGCCAGCTCTCGCCGACGCTGCAGCAGCTCTCGGCCACCGCGCCGGACCTCAAGGCGCTGTTCCGCGACCTCGACCCCGCGATCACGGCCTCGAAGAAGGGCCTGCCCGCGACGACCCGGCTGCTCGACGAGCTCAAGCCGTTCCTGGGCCAGCTCGACCCGACGCTGACCCAGCTCAACCCGATCCTCGACTTCCTGGGCCGCTACAAGGGCGAGATCGGGCCCTTCTTCGCCAACTCGACCGCCGCCACGGAGGCGGCGAGCACGCCGCCCGGCGGCGACACCACCGACCCCAAGGTCCACTACCTGCGCACGTCGAACCCGCTGAACCTCGAGAACCTCGCCGTCTACCCCAAGCGGCTGCCGACCAACAGGAACAACCCGTACCCGTTCCCGCGCTCGTTCGACAACCTGCCCTCCGGGCTGCAGGTCTTCGACGCCCGCAACTGCTCGGCCGAGGCGCTGCCGACGCTGGCCGGCGGCCTCGCCCCGCTCGGGACGTTCCTCAGCCCGTCGCTGACCGCCCAGTTCCAGAAGGTCCTCGGCACGACCGCCACCTCGGCCGCCGCCCCGATCGCGCCGCCGTGCAAGCAGCAGGGGCCGTTCACCGTCAACGGCAGGACGACGCAGTTCCCGCAGGTCACCGCGTCGGTGGCGGGCGCCAAGGGCGGGTGAGCGCCCCCGCCGACCCGGCGCGGGACGGGGCACAGCGGGGCTAAGGTGACCGCGTGATCGCCCGCGCGCTGGCCGCCGTCATGGCCCTCGCCGCCCGCCGGCCGCTCGCGGTGGGAGCCTGCGTCGTGGTGCTCGCGCTGCTCGGGGCGGCAGCCGCGCTGCAGCTCCAGCCGTCGTCGTCGACCGACACGTTCGTCTCCCGGTCGAGCCCGACCTACCAGGCCTCGGCGACCTACCACCGGCACTTCGGCGACGACGCGGTCTACGTGCTCGTCCGCGAGCCGCTGACCCAGCTCACGCTGACCTCCGACCTCGAGCGCGTCCTGACGCTCGAGGGCTGCCTGTCGGGCAACGTGCCCCCGGGCGGCACCCCGCGCGGCGGTCCGTCGGGGCCGTGCGCGCGCCTGGCGGTGGGCCGGCCCGCCCAGGTCGTCCTCGGCCCCGGCACGTTCATCAACGAGTCGGTCGGCCAGATCCAGGACGAGATCGTCCGCCGCCAGCAGGCCACCAAGGCCCAGGCCGCGCGCGCGGCCGCGGCGGCGCGCAAGGTCGCCAAGGCCAACGGCTGGTCGCAGGCGCGCCAGGACGCGGTCGCCAAGCAGGCCACCGAGCTCGTGACCAACCAGTTCTACCGCGACGTCCTGCAGCTCGGCGCGACCTACGGGCTCACCGGCATCCCGCAGCTCAACGACCCGAGCTTCGTCGCGAAGCTCGTCTTCGACTCCACCAAGCCGCCCGGGACGCCGAAGGCGCGCTTCGCCTACCTGTTCCCGACCAAGGACGCCGCGCTCATCCAGGTCCGGCTGCGGCCGGACCTGACCCAGGCGCAGCGGACGGCGGCCCTGGGGCTGATCCGCCAGGCCGTCGCGATGCCCGACTGGCGGCTGCCGCACGGCAAGGGCACCTACGTCGTCACCGGCGGTCCCGTGGTGCTGACCGACCTGGCGCGGTCGATCACCGGCTCGATCGTCGTGCTCGTGCTCGCGGCGCTGCTGGTCATGGCGCTCGTGCTCGCGGTCGTCTTCCGCACCGCGCTGCGGCTGCTGCCGCTCGGCGTCGCGCTGGCGGCGGTGGCGATCACCTTCGGGGCGCTCGGGCTGAGCGGGGCGTCGCTGACCATGGCGTCGGTGGCCGTGCTGCCGGTGCTCATCGGCCTCGGCGTGGACTACGCCATCCAGCTCCAGTCGCGGTTGCAGGAGGAGGAGCGCGCCGGGCCCGGGGCGGGCTTCGGCGCCGCGGCGGGGCGCGTCGCCGCGGGCGGAGCGCCGACGATCGCCACCGCGTCGGCGGCGACCGCCGCGGGCTTCCTGGTGCTGCTGCTCTCGCCGGTGCCGATGGTCCGCGGCTTCGGGCTGCTGCTGGTGGCCGGCATCTTCATCGCCTTCGCCTGCGCGCTGACGCTCGGGACGGCGGTGCTCGCGCAGGCCGCCCGGCGGCGCGCCCGGGCGGCCGCCGGGCCGGAGCCGCGCGGTGACGTCGGCGC
>JAICJK010000340.1 GCA_025928415.1 Solirubrobacteraceae bacterium
CCGGACCCGCTCGCCCCTCCCGGACCGCCGCCGCGCCCGCCGCGGCCGCGACCGCGACCGTCGCGATCGCCGCGCCCACCGCGCCCGTCGCGGTCGTCGCCGCGCTGCGGCGACGGGGCGTCCCTCTCGGTCAGGTCCACGCCGCTGAAGCCCTCGGGCATGATCTCGCCCTTGTTGATCCAGCACTTCACGCCGATGCGGCCGAAGGTGGTCACGGCCTCGTAGAAGCCGTAGTCGATGTCGGCGCGCATCGTGTGCAGCGGCACGCGCCCGTCGGAGTAGTTCTCCGTGCGCGCCATCTCCGCGCCGCCGAGACGGCCGGAGACCTGCACCTTGCAGCCCTTGGCGCCCGAGCGCATCGCGCTGGTCAGGGCGCGCTTCATCGCGCGGCGGAAGGCCACGCGGTTGCGGAGCTGCTCGGCGATCGACTGGGCCACGAGGTTCGCGTCCAGCTCGGGGCGCTTGATCTCGAGGATGTTGACCTTGACCTGCTTGGAGGTGATGCGGTGCAGGTCGCGGCGCAGCGCGTCGACCTCGCTGCCGGACTTGCCGATGACGATGCCGGGGCGCGCGGTGTGGATGTTGACCTCCACCTCCTGGGCGTCCTTGCGGATCGTGATCTGCGAGAGGCCGGCGTGCGAGAGCTTGCCGACGATGTGCCGGCGGATCGCGACGTCCTCCGCGAGGAAGTCCGCGAAGTTGCGCTCGTTGAACCAGTTGGACTTCCAGTCGTGGATGTAGCCCACGCGCATGGATTCCGGATGAACCTTCTGTCCCATGATCAGTCCTTCGGCGTGAGCTGGATGGTCAGGTGCGACGTGCGCTTGCGGATGCGCGTCGCGCGGCCCATGGCGCGCGGGCGGAAGCGCTTGAGCGTCGGGCCCTCGTCGGCGAAGACCGCGACGATCTTCAGGTCGTCGCCGACCAGCTCGTGGTTGTGCTCGGCGTTGGCGACGGCCGACTCCAGCAGCTTCTGCCAGTCCTCGGCCACCGCCCGGGGCGTCAGGGCCAGGATCGCTCGGGCCTCCTCGACGGTCTTGCCGCGGATGTGGTCGCACACCAGGCGCGCCTTGCGCGCCGACGTGCGGACGTACTTGGCGTGCGCGCGCACGACCGGGCGCGCGTCGCCGTCCCGTCGCCGCGACGGCGCGGGCTTGGGCTGCTCGGCGGGGGCGTCGGCCTGGGCGCCGCGGCCGCGGCGGCTGCGGCGCTTGGGGGCGGCGGGCTCCTCGGCGGGCTCCTGGTCGGCCACGGGCTCCTCGGCGGGCTCCTCCTCGGCCGCGCGCTCCTCGGCCACCGGCTCCTCGGCGGGCTCGGGCTCCTCGGCGGCCGCGGGCTCCGCGGCGGGCTCGTCCTCGGCCGCTGGCTCCTCGACCGGCTCCTCGGCGACCTCGGCGGGTACCTCCTCGGCGGCCGTCTCGGCCGGATCGCCCTCGGGGGCGTCCTCCGCGTCGTCGCCGAACGTGTACTTCGGGTCGTCGTCGGTCATCGGCGCTTCCCGGAGTCGGCGTGGCCGCGGTAGGTGCGCGTCGGGGCGAACTCGCCCAGCTTGTGGCCGACCATCGACTCGGACACGAACACGGGCACGTGCTTGCGGCCGTCGTGCACGGCGATGGTGTGCCCGACCATCTCGGGGAAGATCGTCGAGGCCCGCGACCAGGTGCGGACCATCGTCTTCTTGTTGGTCTGGTTCATGGCCTCGATGCGCCCGATCAGGCGCTCCTCGACCCACGGGCCCTTCTTGCTCGAACGGCTCATCGGTTCCTGCCCTTCCCACGCCGGCGGCCGCGGACGATGTAGCGGTCGGACGGCTTGTTCTTCTTGCGGGTGCGGTAGCCCAGCGTCGGCACGCCCCACGGGGTGACCGGGTGGCGGCCCGCGGTCGTCGAGCCCTCGCCACCGCCGTGCGGGTGGTCCACCGGGTTCATCGCGGTGCCGCGCGTCTGCGGGCGGACGCCCATGTGGCGCTTGCGGCCGGCCTTGCCGACGGTGACGTTCTGATGATCGGCGTTGCCGATCGTCCCCACGGTCGCGCGGCACTCCGCGCGGACCAGGCGCATCTCCCCGGAGGGCAGGCGCAGGGTGGCCATGTCGCCGTCCTTGGCCATGAGCTGGATGGAAGTGCCGGCCGAGCGGCCGAGCTGGCCGCCGCGGCCCGGCTGCAGCTCCACGTTGTGGACCACGGTGCCGGTCGGCAGGTTGGCCAGCGGCAGGCAGTTGCCCACGGCGATCTCCGCGGTCGGCCCGGACATCACCATGGCGCCGACGTGCAGGCGGCTCGGGGCCAGGATGTAGGCCTTGACGCCGTCGACGTAGTGCAGCAGCGCGATGTAGGCCGTGCGGTTGGGGTCGTACTCGATCGCGGCGACCTTCGCCGGGACGCCGTCGCGCGTGCGCTTGAAGTCGACCTTGCGGTACAGGCGCTTGGCCCCGCCGCCGCGGTGGCGGGAGGTCTTGCGCCCGCGGGCGTTGCGGCCGCCGGACTTCTTGAGCCCCTCGGTCAGGGTCTTCTCGGGCTCGGTCTTCGTGATCTCCGAGAAGTCCGGGTACGTCGCGAAGCGGCGCCCCGGGCTCGTCGGCTTGGGCTTGCGAATGGCCATCGGACTACCCCTCGAGGCCCTGGAGGCCCTGGAAGATCGGGATGGTGTCGCCCGGGCGCACCTGCACGATCGCCTTCTTCCACTCGCGCGTGCGCCCGGAGGTGAGCCCCCGGCGCTTCGGCTTGGACTTGACCGAGGAGGTCCGGACCGCGACGACCTTGACGTCGGGGAACAGGGCTTCGACGGCCTGGCGGATCTGCGTCTTGTGCGCGTCCGGGTGGACGCGGAACGTGTACTTGTCGGCGGCGGCGAGCACGTAGCTCTTCTCGCTGACGACGGGCCGGATGATGATCTGGCTCGGATCCATGGCTACGCCTCCGCCTTGGTGCCGGTGGCGCGGGCGGCGAGCGCGTCGAGCGCGGCCTGGGAGGCGAGCACGTTGGCCGCCCCGATGAGGTCGGCGACGCCGACGCCCTCGGCCGGCAGCACGCCGCGCACGCCCGCGAGGTTGCGGAACGAGAGCGCCGCCCGGTCCTCCGCCTCGGTGAGGATCACCAGGACGGAGCCCTTGACGCCCCAGTCGCCGATGAGCTTGGCCGCGGCCTTCGTCGCGGGCGTGTCGAACGTCCCGGGGTCGAACACGGCGATGGTCTCGCGCTCGGCGTGCACCGACAGCGCGCTGCGCAGGGCGGCGCGCTTCTCCTTGCGGTTGACCTTGAAGGTGTAGTTGCGCGGCGAGGGGCCGAAGACCGTGCCGCCGCCGGTCCAGATCGGGCTGCGGCTCGAGCCCGCGCGGGCGCGGCCGGTGCCCTTCTGGCGCCACGGCTTCGCGCCGCCCCCGCGGACCTCGCCGCGGGTCTTGGTCGCGTGCGTGCCCTGGCGGCGGGCGTTCAGCTCGGCGCGGACGGACTCGTGCACGAGCGGGCCGTTGAACGGGGCGCCGAAGGCGGCCTCGTCGAGCTTGACGGCGCTGCCGCCGCCCAGGTTGCGGGCCTTGGGGCTAGGCATCGGTGCGGACCTCCACCACGCCGTTGCGCGGCCCGGGGACCGAGCCGCGCACCAGCATCAGGTTCTGCTGCGGGTCGAGCTGGACGATCTGCAGCCCCTTCTGCGTGACGCGCTTGTTGCCCATCTGGCCGGGGCCGCGGATGCCCTTCATCACGCGGGCGGGCCAGGCGGAGGCGCCGATGGAGCCCGGCGCGCGCTTGTTGTGCGAGCCGTGGGACTTCGGCCCGCTCGAGAAGTTGTGGCGCTTGATCGTGCCCTGGAAGCCCTTGCCCTTGGA
>JAICJK010000344.1 GCA_025928415.1 Solirubrobacteraceae bacterium
CGCGTTCATCGGCGTGGGGGCAGCCGGCGGCGCCGCCGTCGTGTGGTTCTGGGACCGCATCCAGGGCTGACCCAGGATCCACCGATTCGCGCGGCTCGCATCCACGATCGATCGGCGGATCCAGGGCTGACCCCGGCCGCGGCCCGGCGCCACCACCACGGTCAGGGGCCCTACAATCCGCCGATGCCCATCCCGGCCGAAGGGCCGCCGGCCGGGCTCGACCTCGGGGCGCTGGACGACATCACGCAGGCCGTGGCGTCGGGCGCGGGCCTGCCGGAGGTCGTCCGCGCCGCCGCGCGCGCCCTCGACGCGAGCCTCGTCCTGCAGGACCGGACGGGCGCCGTGCTGGCCGTCGCCGCGCTGTCCCCGGCCGACGAGCGGGCGCTGCTCTCCGACGCGCGCGGCGTGGAGCCGGTCGAGCTGCGCGTCGCCGACGCGCCGGTCGGGACGCTGCGCGTGCGGGCCCGCTCGGAGGACCCGGCGCGTGGCGGCCTGCTGCGCCTGGTCACCACGCTCGTCGCCTCGGAGGTCGAGCGCGTCCGCGCGCCGCAGCGCGCCTCCCAGGCCGCGGCGGCAGCGTTCGTCGGCGACGTCCTGGCGCGCGAGCTGACCGACCGCGACGCGCTGCTCGCCCGGGCCGCCGCGCTCGGGCTGGACCTGGAGCGCGGGGCGAGCGTCGTCGTCGGGCGCGCCCACCCGCTGGTGACCACCGACGACGGCTGGCGCGCCCGCGTCCTCGCGGTCGCCGAGCGCGGCGCGCGCGCGGGGGCTCCGGGCGCCATCGCCGCGCTCGTGGATCGCGAGGACGTGCAGGGTGCCGAGGTGGCGGTCCTGCTCCCCGGCGGCGACGACGCGGCCGCGCAGCGCGCCGCGCTGGGCATCTTGCGCGAGCTCGAGGCCGGCCTGCCCGGGCACACGTTCGCCATCGGGCGCAGCCGGATCGCGACCGATCCCGCCGACCTGGGCCGGTCGGGCGCCGAGGCGCTGCTCGCGGCCAACGTCGCCGAGGGCGCCGACGAGCCGCCGGTGCTGGCCTTCGACGAGACCGGCGCCTACCGGCTGCTGCTGCCCGCGATGAGCGACGACCCCGCCGAGCTGCAGCGCTTCTACGCCGAGACGGTGGAGCCGCTGGTCGCCTACGACGAGCAGTACGAGACCGACCTCGTGCAGACCGTGGAGACGTTCCTGGAGGCCGACGGCAACGTCGCGGGCGCCGCGCAGCGCCTGTTCACCCACCGCCACACCGTGCGCTACCGGCTCGAGCGCGTCCGCGAGCTGTCCGGCCTGGACGTCGGGTCGACCGACGGCCGCGAGAAGCTGTCGCTCGGGCTGAAGGCGATGCGCGTGCTCGGCATGGCCCACCGCGGCGGCCCCGCCCGCGAGGCCGGAGCGGGCGGGGGCCGGGTCCCGCGCCGGAGCTAGCCCAAAGTCGGGGGTTCGGCCACCTGGAGAGCGTCTGCGCGCCAACTTCACCGCCCCGTCGTCCGGTGCGGCAGATGATGGCGAAGAGCCCGGAAAGAGGAGTCTGTGCAAGCGCGGTCGGGCCTCAAGACGATGCCCTGATCGCCCGATGGCCCGGGTGACGATGGACGTGCTCCGAGCCCACCCGATCCCCTCCCGTCCCAGCCGCTTCCGCGCTCCGCTCGTCACGGTCGCCGGGGCTGCGACGGCGCTCACGCTGATCGGGACGAGCCTCACGGGCTTCGACCATCACGTCTTCGGCTGGGACAGCTGGCCCGGCCCAGGCCCCGTCGACATCGCCAGCCAGGTGCTCCCCGGCGTGCACTCGGCGTCGAAGGCCAAGGTCCTCAAGGTCCGCCAGTCCGCGCGCGGGCCGATCGTCGTCCCCGTCTCGATCCCCGCCTCCGCTCTGGTCGCCGATCGCAGCGGCGGCGCAGCCGCGGGCTCCGGTCCCGTCTCCCAGGCCGTCTCGCTGCGCGACGGCACCCACGGCGGCGCCGCGGACGCCGGCCCCGCGGCGGGCGGCGCGGGTCACGGCAGCACCGGCGCCGTGGCCGGCCTCGGCGACGACGTCACCTCCGGCGCGCCCAGCTACACCGCGGCCCAGGACTCGGACGGCGACGGTCTGTCCGACGCCCTGGAGCGGAAGATCGGGACCAACCCGAACGCCAAGGACACCGACGGCGACGGCCTGCCCGACGGGTGGGAGGAGGCCCACGGCCTCGACCCGCTCTCGGCCTCCGACGCCACCCAGGACCCCGACCACGACGGCCTGACCAACGGGACCGAGTTCCGCACGATGACCGACCCGAGGGTCGCGGCCACCGACCCCGGCATCCCCGACGGCGAGCTCGACAGCGACCACGACGGCGTCCCGAACATCGTCGAGCAGCAGCTCGCCACGCAGCCCGACCAGTCGGACTCCACGGGCACCGGCGTCGACGACGGCTCGCTGGACTCCGACTCCGACGGCTTCACGAACGCCGAGGAGGTCGCCGCGGGCACCGACCCGGCCGACCCCGCCAGCCACCCCGACGACACCGTCGCCCCCAAGCCGGCGCTGACCGATCCCACCGCGACCGATCCGGCCGCCGACACGACCCTGCCGGCCGACGGCGCGCCGGTCGACGACGGGACCGTCGGTCCCAAGCCGGATCCCGCCGCGGTCGAGCCCGCACCGGCCGACGCGACCGACCCCGCCGCGCCGGCCGCCGACCCGGCGCCGGCCGCGCCTGCGACGCCCGCCGTCCCCGGGCCTGCCCCGAGCACGAGCCCGGCGCCCGCGCCGAGCGCGTCCGAGGAGGAGTGCGACGACGACGCGGACGATCCGCCGTCCTGTGCCGCTCCCGCCCCGGACGCCGCGCCCGCCGCCCCGGCGACCGCACCCGCCGCCCCGGCGACGCCCGCTCCGGCGACGCCTGCCGCGCCCGCCGCTCCCTGACCCCACCGCCTAGGATCCCGGCGCGATGCGCATCGGGATCATCACCGGATCGGGGACCTATGCGCTCCCCGAGGTCCGGGGGGCTGCGCCCGAGCCCGTGGCCACGCCGTTCGGCCCCGCGCCCGTGGCCGCCGGCACGCTGGCGGGCACCGAGATCCTGCACGTCTCCCGCCACCGCGAGGGCCACGCGCTGCTCAGCTCCGCGGTCACCCACCAGGCGAACATCAGCGCGCTGCGGGCCGCCGGCGCCGACGCGATCCTCGCCGTCACCGTCTGCGGGAGCTGCGACCCCGAGCTGGCGCTCGGGTCGCTGATCGTCTTCGACGACCTGCATTTCCCCGCCAACCGGCTGCCCGACGGCTCGCTGTGCACCCTGCACACGCAGCCGGGAGCGCCCGGGCGCGGGCACTGGATCTTCGACAGGCCGTTCAGCGAGCCGCTGCGCCGGGCCCTGCTGGCGGGCGCCCGCGAGGAAGGGCTCCCCGTGCGCGACGGCGGCTGCTACGGCCACGTCGACGGCCCGCGCTTCAACACCCGGACGGAGATCCGCGCCCTGCGCGAGCTCGGCGTGACCGCGGTCTCGCAGACCGCCGGGCCGGAGGCCACGCTCGCGGGAGAGGCGGGCCTGCCCTACGCGCTGCTGGGCTACGCGACCGACTACGCCAACGGCGTGGCCGACGAGCCGACGCCGGTCGGCGAGCTCTCCCGGCTGGTCGCGGCCTCGTCGGCGAGCTTCGCCGCGACGCTGGCGGCGGCGCTGCCGAAGCTCGCCGCGGCCGGGCCCGTCGCACCGACCGGGACGCACTTCTCCTGGGACTGACCGCCGCCGCCGTCTTGGCCTCGCTGGCGGCGCCGCCCGACCCGGCGCTCGACGCGCTGCTCGGGAGCGCCGACGCGGCGGCCCTCCGC
>JAICJK010000388.1 GCA_025928415.1 Solirubrobacteraceae bacterium
GCGACTGCGGTCGGCGTCCGGCAGGCGCGCGGGATGACCAGGCTGCGCCGCCGGGCCGTGGCGGAGGGCGCCGGGGACGCGGCGCTCGCAGCGGCCGTGCGGCGCGGCGCCGCGCGGGCAGTCCTCCTGCGGGCGGCGATCGGGGCCCTGACGCTGGCGCTGCTGGCCGTCGGCGCCGTCCTGGCGACGTAGGTCCTCTACCGTCAATCCGATGCGCACGCCCACGACCGAGGCCGGCCCCGCCCGCGGCCAGACCCCGCGTCTCGACGGCAAGCTGGAGACGATCCGCGCGACCCTGCTGCGCCGCAACCCGGGCGAGGAGGAGTTCCACCAGGCGGTCGACGACGTCCTGGCGACGGTCGGCCCGGTCGCGGCCAGGCGGCCCGAGTACGCCGAGGCCAAGCTCCTGGAGCGCATCTGCGAGCCCGAGCGCCAGATCATCTTCCGCGTGCCCTGGACCGACGACCGCGGCGAGGTGCACATCAACCGCGGCTACCGCGTCGAGTTCAACAGCGCGCTCGGGCCCTACAAGGGCGGGCTGCGCTTCGACCGTTCGGTCAACGCGAGCATCATGAAGTTCCTCGGCTTCGAGCAGGTCTTCAAGAACGCGCTGACCGGCATGCCGATCGGCGGCGCCAAGGGCGGCGCCGACTTCGACCCCAAGGGCCGCTCGGACGGCGAGGTCATGCGCTTCTGCCAGTCGTTCATGACCGAGCTGCACCGCCACCTCGGCGAGCACACCGACGTGCCGGCCGGGGACATCGGGGTCGGCCAGCGCGAGCTCGGCTACCTCTTTGGCCAGTACAAGCGGATCACCAACCGCTACGAGTCCGGCGTGCTGACCGGGAAGGGCCTGGCCTGGGGCGGCGCGCGCGTCCGGCGGGAGGCCACGGGCTACGGGTGCGCCTACTTCGTGGCCGAGATGCTCGCCGCCCGCGGCACGTCCTTCGACGGCCGCGACGTCGTCGTCTCCGGCGCGGGCAACGTCGCCCTGTCCGCGATCGAGAAGGCCCAGCAGCTCGGCGGCCACGTCATCGCCTGCTCCGACACGTCGGGGTACGTCCACGACCCCCGCGGCCTCGACGTCGAGCTGCTCACCCAGGTCAAGGAGGTCGAGCGCGCGGACCTCGCGGAGTACGCGCGGCGCCGCGGGGACGGCGCGCGCCACGTCGCCGGCGGCTCGGCCTGGGCGGTCCCCTGCCACGTGGCGTTGCCGTGCGCGACGCAGAACGAGCTCTCCGGAGCGGACGCCCGGCGCCTGGTGCAGGGCGGCGTCGTCGCGGTCGCCGAGGGCGCGAACATGCCCTGCACGCCCGACGCGGTGCGCGCGTTCCGCGACGCCGGCGTCGCCTTCGGGCCCGGCAAGGCGGCCAACGCGGGCGGGGTCGCGACGAGCGCGCTGGAGATGCAGCAGAACGCGTCGCGCGACTCGTGGACCTTCGAGCACACCGAGCGGCGGCTCGTGGAGATCATGCGCGACATCCACGCCGCGTGCCGGGACACCGCCGCGGAGTACGGGGCGCCCGGCGACTACGCCGCCGGGGCGAACATCGCCGGGTTCGTGCGCGTGGCCGACGCGATGCTCGCGCTCGGCCTGATCTGACGGTCAGAACCGCTTCCGCAAGCGGGTCTCAGCCCGCCACGGCGAGGCGGTCGCGCACGCGCCCGAAGAGGACGTTGTTCTCCTCGTGGACGTGCTGGTGCAGGTCGACCTCCAGCGCGTGCAGCGAGCCGAGCAGCGCCCGGTGGGTCCCGCACAGCGCGCGCTCGGGGTCATAGCCGCCCGCCAGCTCGCGCAGCCCGTGCAGCGCGTCGGCGGTCGCCCGGTGGTCGTCACGCAGGTGCTCGAGGTCGCGCGGGTCGATCGCCGCCGCGCCGCCCGCGTCCTCCAGCGCCCGGCAGGCCGGGAACAACGTCTGCTCCTCGAGGCTCAGGTGCTCCTCGAGCTCGGCGCGCGTCGCGGCGAACAGGCGCTCGAGCTCCGCGAGCTCCGGGTGCCCGGCGCCGTGCACGCGCACGACGGTGGTCAGCAGCTCGGCGATGCGGGGCAGGTCCTTGCGCAGCGGGTCGTGGTGCTCGGCGACGATGTGGTCGCACAGCTCGGCGATCGACGCCTGCGCGACGTCGTGGCCGCCCACCGGCGGCTCGGTCGGCGAGCGCTCGAGCCCCCGCAGGAGGACCAGGACGGTGCCGGCGTCGAGCCCCTGGCGCGCGCAGGCCTGCCCGAGCGGCTGGCCGCCGCCGCAGCAGTAGTCGAGCCCGAGCTGCTCGAACAGGCGGGCGGCCTCGGGCTGGTGCAGCACGACGTCGCCGAGGGAGGTGGTGTGATCGAGGGCGACCATGGGAAGGGTCCTTTCGGTGACGGGACGGGGCCGGTCCCGGCGGCCTGCTGGCCAGGACTTTACACATCAGGACTGTGCAATTATCGGGGACATGACCCATCCCGTCTATCCAGCGGCCACGGCCGAGATCGCCAACCGCCGCAAGGAGCTGGCCCCAGGGCCCCACGACGCCTTCCAGGAGTTCAGCCGCCAGGTCTTCGCCGACGGCGCGCTGGACCAGAAGACCAAGCAGCTCATCGCCGTCGCCGTCGCCCACGTGACGCAGTGCCCGTACTGCATCCAGGGCCACACGAAGGCCGCGCTGCGCCGTGGCGCCGGCGAGGAGGAGCTCATGGAGGCCATCTGGGTGGCCGCCGAGATGCGCGCGGGCGGCGCGTTCGCACACTCCACGATCGCGCTCGACGCCGCCGCGCGCGTGCACGAGGCGCACGCCGGGTGACCGCGCCGCCCGTCAGGCGGGCCGTCGCGCCGACCGTCCGCGCGCCCGGCGTCAGTAGGGCTGCGGGTGCAGGCGCAGGGCCGGCCGGCGGCCGGCCATCACCTCCGCGACCGCGCCGAAGACCACCACTGTGGTAAGCAGGTGCACCACCATGACCAGCACGATCGCCCACCAGGTGCCGATGGCGACGGCGCCGATCAACGCCCCGACCACGATCAGCGGGGTCACGGTGAACACGCCGATCAGCGTCATGAGCCCGGCCGAGTCCGCGCGCGGGTCGGCGTCGTCGACGGGCGGCGGGGATGGCGCCGGGCGTGTGGCCGGGCCGTGCGCCGCGGCCTGGCGCGGGCGTCGCGCGATGGGTGGGTGCAAGACGGTGGAGTGCATCACCGACCCCTTTTTCTTAGCTCGAGTAGGAAAAAAGCATACCGCGGCCCGCCTGCGCCGGCAAGCGGGGTGTCCGCGGGCGTGCCGTCCCGGCGTGCTGCGGCGTCCGGCCGCGGACCTCCATGTCCGTGATAGTTTGCCCACGGTTGCTGTGAAAAGTGACGGAAGGAGCCCGTTCCCTGTGCCTGCCGCGTCCGTAGTCGAGCCCGAGCCCCGCGGGTCGTGAGCAGCCCGCGCGCCGCGCGCGGCGGGCTCGGCCGCCCGCTCGCCGCCGCCCGCCGGGTCGCGCCCGCGGCAGCC
>JAICJK010000480.1 GCA_025928415.1 Solirubrobacteraceae bacterium
AACACCGTCAGCCGGCGCTTCGGGATCTCGATGCTGACGTCCTTGAGGTTGTTCACGCGCGCGCCGTGCACGCGGATCAGGTCGTGGCCGCTCACACCACAGCGGTACCAGATACGGCCCGCACGGGTCCTCGAGCAGCCGCGCGCACGGGCCGGAGAGCGGGCCCCTGTGGCCCGCTCTCCGCGCGCCGTCGCCGGCGGCTACCGCTTGCAGCGCACCGTGTCGGTGGCCGTCTTGGACGTGCCGTCGCTGTAGTTGAAGTCGCCCTTGAAGCTCAGCTTGTGGCTGGCCGGGCAGCCGGTGAGGCCGATGTAGGGGACGCCCTTCGCGGTGCCCTTCGTGGCGGTGACGAACTTCAGCAGCACGGCGAAGACACCGGGGACGGGCTGCTGGAGGTTGTCCGGGACCGGGAGGACGAGCTTGTAGCCGTACTTGCCCTTGTCCTTCTTCAGGCTGGCCTGGATGACGCCGTCGACCTGCGGCGGCCCGGGGGAGACGATGTGCAGCAGGAACTTGCCGTGCGGGCCGTTGAAGGCGCTGACGGTGAGGTTGGAGACGATGCCGAGCGCGGTGCCGACGCCGGTGCCGCCGCCCACCTTGGAGCCCTTCGGGCACTTGCTCTCGTTGGCCTGGACGGTCTGCGCCGAGCACGTCTTGAACTTCTTGGGGTTGAAGACCAGGTGCTTGTCGAAGTGGATGACGACCTGCCGGTTGGCGAACGGGGTCGCGTCCAGCGGCTTGGTGTCCGTCTCGACGGTCAGCTTGACGTTGGCGGGCTTCTTCTTCGTGCCCGCCTTGGTCGGCGAGACCTTGATGGTGATGGTCTGGTCGGCGTTGACGGCCCAGGCGGAGCTCGTCAGGCCGAGCGCGGCGACGGCGGTCGCCGTCACCAGGATGCGCATGCGCATGCGGGGTGCTCTCCTCCTCGTGGTTGGACGATCATCGCTTCGCGCGACGGTGATGCTGCCTGCCGGGAGCCGTATGCCCGTGACGGCGCCGGAGGAACTCCGCGTCGCTGGAGACCGCATGGTCGCGCCATGAGGAGAGCCGCCGTGGTCCCGCGTTCGCGCGTCACCTCGAACGGCGACGCCCACCCGTACGTCCTGTACACCCCCGCCTCCCGCCACCGCCACCGCGCGGCGCCGGCGCCGCCCAGGCCTGAGCCGATCAGGCGCCCCGCATATTGATGCGCCGCAAGGCGATGCTTATGATGCAATCATGCGTACGACGCTCGATCTCGACCCCGACGTCGACGCGCGCCTGCGCGCCCTCGCACGCGAGCGGCGTGTGCCCCTGCGCGTGGTGATCAACGACGCGCTGCGAGCCGGCCTGCATCCGGCCGGCACGGGCGACGCGCCGCCCTACGTGCTGCCGTCCCGCCGGCTCGGGCTGCGGCCGGGAGTCGCCGTCGACAAGGCGCTCGCGCTCGCGAGCGAGCTGGAGGACGAGGAGATCCTGCGCAAGCTGGAATTGCGCAAGTGAAGCTGCCCGACGTCAACCTGCTGCTCTACGCCATCGACGAGGACTCCCCGCACTTCGAGCGAGCCGGCGCGTGGGTGGAGGCGATGTTCGGCGGGACCGAGACGGTCGCGCTCGCGTGGGCGGTCGTGCTCGCGTTCATACGGCTGACGACCAAGCCGCAACTGGTGACGCGGCCGTTCACCGTCGACGAGGCGCTCGACGTCGTGGATGGGTGGCTGTCGCGACCGAACGTCGTCGTCGTGCATCCCACCGACCGCCACGGTCGGATCCTCCGCGAGCTGCTCGCCCCGTTGGGCGCCGGAGGCAACCTCACGACCGACGCGCATCTCGCGGCGCTGTCGCTCGAGCATGGCGCCGAGCTGTGCTCGAGCGACGCGGACTTCTCCCGCTTCCCGGGCGTGCGCTGGCACGACCCTCTTCGCGAGAGCTGAACGGATCGCGCGGCGCCGTGCCTTACCGCTTGCAACGCGCCAACTTCGACTGCCGATGGCCCTCCGATCGGTGCCGGAGGCAGCGACCGGAGGGCCGGGCGGGCGAGGCCCTCGGCTGACGGGCGGTTCCCGGGCCCCGCGTGCGGGTCTGCGCGCGGCGGCGCCAGATGGGTCACTCGGGTGCGGTGCGGAGGTTCTCCCGCGAACCACGACGGTGTGCCGTTGCGCGGGCGGGCGTAGGGTCGCCGCGTCGGCTGGCGGGCCGTCAACGAGTGCAGGGGAGGACGCACATGTCCCGCAGGACCCGTCCGGGACAGGCGCGCCGAGGACCGCGGGCCGTCGGGCGAGGAGGCCACGGCACGGCTGCTGGGCTCGCTGCTGTCGCGCCGGTCGATGCTCAAGCGCAGCCTCGTCGGAGGCGGCGTGCTGGCGTCGGGCGGCCTGTACGGCGCGCTGGCCGCCGAGGCCGCGCCGGCCGACGACGACCATCACCATCACCACGAGCACGACGGGAACGTGCCGCCGGTGCTGCAGGTCCCCGATGACGTGACGCCGGCGGCCAGGATCTTCGAGATCGCCACGATCGCCGAGCAGATCGCCGTGACGCTGTATGAGAACGCGGTGGCGTCGGCGGGCGACATCGGCTTTGCGGCCGACGATCGGGGGTCCGCCAGGGAGTGCTCTTCGGGGCGGGCGTGTGGGCGTCGTCCTACGCGCAGCTCGTGCCGATGGGCCTCTACGCGCCGCCCTGGACCTACCCGCCCGGCGAGCTGGCGCTCGACCTCTCCTACCACCTC
>JAICJK010000357.1 GCA_025928415.1 Solirubrobacteraceae bacterium
CGACATCGTGAGGTCGAACAAGATAGTGGTGTACAGTCCGAAGGAAAATACGCTGCGGCTGTTGACTGGTAACGAAACCTTCCACGATGAGCTGCCGGAAGAAAAATATGTATATTATATAATCGCCCCCATCACCAGCACAGGCATAGCCTTCCTGGGTGACACGGGGAAAATAGCAGCCACCGGTCGCGGGCGTGCGGGGCGCGCGCCGGCGCGCCGTCAGCGCGCGCCGGCGCCCGGCAGGCCGCCGGCGCGCTCGAGCAGCGCCAAGGCCGCGAGCGTCGAGCAGTCCCGGACCCGCCCGTCGCCGATCGCGGCGTCGAGCTCGGCGGGCGTCATGGCCTGGTGCGAGAGCCCGAACTCGTCGATGCCGGGCGACGGCTCGCCGGCGGTGAGCTCCGTCGCCAGGAAGACGTCGAACGCCTGGTCGGACGAGCCGACGGCCTGCCACAGCGAGCCCAGGTGGCGCAGGCGGCCGGCGGTCAGGCCGGTCTCCTCGCGCAGCTCGAGGCGGGCGAGGTCGGCGGCGTCGCCCTGCGGCTCGGCGCCGGCGTCCCAGCCGCCCTGGGGGAACTCCAGCGACCACGCGCCGACGGGGTGGCGCCACTGGCGCACGAGCCACAGGCGCTCGCCGTCCCACGGGATCGCGAGCGCGTAGTCGGGCCGCTCGACGACGCCGTAGAGGCCCTCGCTGCCGTCCGGGCGCGTGAAGCGGTCCTCGCGCACGGCCAGCCACGGGTTGCGGTAGGCGATGCGCGACGCGCGCACGGTCAGGGGCCCCATGGCCCGGAAGCTACTTCAGGCGGTGTCCGGGCCGCCCGCGCCGTCGGCGGCCGCGCGCGGCGCCGCGGCGAGCGCCAGCGCGATCCGGGCGAGGGACCGCACGAGCGGCGGGCCGACGTAGAGGTTGCCGCCCGGGGCGGTCGTGCTGGTGGCGCGGCGCGACGTGTCCATGGTCATCTCCGATCACAATAGTGACGCCTGCGTCATCTATGTTTCCAGGCCGCCGCGACGGAAGCCGGAGATGCGTCACACGACCGGCGCGCGCGTGTCGCCGGGAGGACGGCGGACTGCGCCGCTCAGTCGGTCAGGTCGCGCACGACGGCGTCGGCCTTGCGGCGGCCCTCGCCGGTCAGGACGGCGCGGCCGCCGTCCAGCGCCAGCAGCCCGTCGGCGGCCAGGCGCTCCGCGGCGCGCGCGCCCGCGCGCGAGAGGACCTCGAGCGGCAGGCCGTCGGCGAGGCGCACCTCGAGCATGATCCGCTCGAACCGGCGCGTGGCCGCGTCGAGCACCTCGCGGCCGTCCTCGGGCGAGGCGCCGCCGGCCAGGCGCCGGGCGTAGGCGGTGGGGTGGCGGACGTTCCACCAGCGCGTCCCGGCCAGGTGGGAGTGCGCCCCCGGCCCGACGCCCCACCAGTCCCCGCCGCGCCAGTAGCCGAGGTTGTGCCGGCAGCGCGCGTCGTCGTCCGCCGCCCAGTTGCAGATCTCGTACCAGCTCAGGCCGGCGGCGCCCAGGACCCGGTCGGCCCGCTCGTAGCGCCGCGCCATGACGTCGTCGTCGGGCGCCGGCAGCTCCCCGCGGCGCACCTGCGCGTGCAGGCGGGTGCCGGGCTCGACGATCAGCCCGTAGGCGCTGACGTGGTCGGGGCCCGCGTCGAGCGCGGCCTGGAGCGACGCCGCCCAGTCGGCGTCCGTCTCGCCCGGCGTCCCGTAGATCAGGTCCAGCGAGACGTGCTCGAAGCCCGCCGCCCGCGCCTGCGCGGCGGCCGCGGCCGCCCGGCCCGGGGTGTGCGCGCGGTCCAGCACGGCCAGCACGTGCTCGGCCGCGCTCTGCATCCCGATCGAGATGCGCGTGAACCCGGCCGCCCGCAGGGCCTCCAGCGACGCTGGGTCCACGCTCTCCGGGTTGGCCTCCGTGGTGACCTCGGCCCCCGGGGCCAGCCCGAAGCGCTCGCGGATCGCGTCGAGGATCGACGCCAGATCCTCCGGCGGCAGCACCGTCGGCGTCCCGCCCCCGAAGAACACGGTGTCCGCCGGCCGCGCGGCGTCGCCCAGCGCGGCGCGGGCGAGCGCGACCTCCGCCCGCGCGTCCGCGGCGAAGCCCGCCCGCACGGCGGTCCCGCGCAGCTCGGACGCCGTGTAGGTGTTGAAGTCGCAGTAGCCGCAGCGGCTCGCGCAGAACGGCACGTGGACGTAGACGCCGAAGGGCCGGCCGGGGGACGCGTGGGGCGCTACCGCCATGGCGACAGTGTGGCGCCGCCCCGCCGGCGACCCGCGCCCAGCCGCCTGGGCCTCCGCTACTGTCCCGCGCCGGTGCGCGCCTTGACCTCGCTGCTGCCCGCGCTCGCCGCCGTAGCCGTGGTGGCGCTGGGGCTCGCCCTCACGGGCTGCGGCTCCGGCGACGCCGAGGCGCGCAGCGCCTACGTCGCGGCGGCCGGCCGCGCCGTCGCCGGCTTCCAGGAGTCCTTCGGCTCCCTGGAGTCCGACGTCCGGGCCACGAGCACGCCGGCCCAGGACCGGCGCACGCTCGACCGCTTCGGGACCGCCGCCGACGAGCTGGCGACGTCCCTGGGCGCGATCCGGGCCCCCGCCGGCGTCCGCCGCCTCCACGCGCGCCTGGTCGCCGAGGTCCGCTCGTTCCGCACGCTGATCGACCGGGCGCGGCCGGGCTTCGCCTCGCGCGACCCGCGCAAGGTCATCACGGCGCGGACCACGTTCTCCGCAGGGGTCGAGCGGGTCAACGGGCAGATCACGCGGACGATCGACGCCATCAACCGCGCGCTGCAGGGCTAGCCATGCGATCCGCCCGGTTGCTGCGCGCCGCCCCCGTCACGGTGCCGTGCGTCCCCGTCGTGGCCCTGCTCGCCTGGTGGGCGGCCGACCAGGGCGGCTTCCCGGTCTCGTCGTGGGCGCCCGGCGCGATCGCCGTGCTGGCGCTGCTCGCCGTCGCGCTGCTCACCGTCCCCAACGCGTGGGCGGCCGTCCCCCGCCCCGTCCTGGCCGCCGCGGGCCTGCTCGCGGGCTACACCGCGTGGAGCTACGCCTCGCTGCTGTGGGCCGGCGATCGCGGGGCGGCCTGGCAGGGCGCCAACCGGACGCTGCTGTACCTCGCGATCTTCTGCCTGTTCGCGCTCTGGCGCCAGCGCGGGCCGTCGGCGGCGCTGCTGGTCGGGGGCTGGGCGCTGGCCGTCGTGGCCGTGGCCGTCGTCCTGGCCCTGCTGCTCGCCACGACCGACGAGCCCGCGCGCTTCTTCGCCGGGAGCCGGCTGTCGAGCCCGGCGGGCTACCCGAACGCGGCGGCGGCGACCTTCCTCATGGCGCTCTGGCCCGCCGTCGCGCTCGCCGCCACGGCGCGGGTCCCGTGGGCGGTGCGCGGGCTGCTGGCGGGCGGGTCGGTGCTGTTCTGGGACCTCGCGCTGCTGGCGCTCAGCCGCGGCGCGGTGCTCGCCGTGCCGCTGACGCTGATCGTCTTCCTGCTCGTCGTCCCGGGGCGGCTGCGCCACCTGGCGGTGCTCGTCCCCGTCGCGCTCGCCGCGGCCGCCACGACCCCGGCCGTGCTGCGGGTGGGCGACCGGATCGACGATCGCGGCGACGTCGTCGGGGCGCTGCACGCGGCGGCGGCCGGCGCGCTGGTGGCCGCCGTGGTCGTGGCGGTGCTCGTGGGCGCGCTCGCCGCCCTGGAGCACGCCCGGCCGCCGCGGGCGCGAACGGCC
>JAICJK010000493.1 GCA_025928415.1 Solirubrobacteraceae bacterium
CGCCGCGGGCGCCGCCGGCCTGCTGGTGACGCGCGGCCTGCTGGCCGCCTGCCTGACCGCCGCGCTCGCGGCCGTCGTGATCCCCGCGGGCGTCGGGCTGAGCGGCCGCAAGCTGCTGATCGTCGTCTCCGGCAGCATGACCCCCGCCTTCGACGCGGGGGACGCCGTCCTGGTCGAGCCGCCGTCGCGCGCGGCCCTGCGCCCCGGCGCGATCATCGCCTTCCACGCGCCGGGCTCGCCGCAGCGCCTGACCACGCACCGCATCGTGGCCCTGCACCACCGCCCGGGCGGGCTGTACGTGCAGACCCGCGGCGACGCCAACGCCGCCCCGGACCCGGACTTCACCCCGGTCTCCAGCGTCACCGGGGTCATGCGCACGCGCGTGGCCCACCTCGGCCGCTGGCTGTCGCTCGCGCAGTCCCCGCTGGGCCGGCTGGTCCTGCTCGGCCTGCCGCTGCTCGTCGTCCTGATCGGGCAGGCGCGGACGCTGTGGGCCGACCACCGCCGCGGCCGCCTGCGCCACGGCGGCGCGATCGGGTGCGCGGCCGCGCTGGCGCTCGCCGGCGCGCAGCCGGGCCCATCGGCCGCCGCGACGCTGACCGATGGGGCCTCCGTGACGGGCAACAGCTTCACGACCACCGCGTTCTGCGGGTCGCCGTCGAGCTACGCGGCGACGATCGCCGCCGACGCGCCATCGCTCCTCTACCGGCTGGGCGAGAGCACGGGGACGACCGCGACCGACGCCGCCGCCGTCCCGCACGACGGGACCTACCGGGGCGCGGTGACGCTCGGCCGCCCGGGGGCGATCAAGTGCGACACCGGCACCGCCGCGGGCTTCGACGGGTCCACCGCGTACGTCTCCTCGAGTGCGCAGGTGACCAACCCGACCACCTACACCCTCGAGGCGTGGTTCAAGACCACCGCCGGCGGCGGCAAGATCATCGGCTTCGGCAGCGCGGCGACCGGCGCGAGCACGAGCTATGACCGCCACGTCTACCTGACGGACGCCGGGCAGGTGGTCTTCGGCGTCTACCCGTCCTCGCCGGTCACGGTCGTCTCCCCGCAGACCTACCTGGACGGGCGCTGGCACCTGGTCGACGCGACGATGGGCGCCTCGGGCATGGCGCTCTACGTCGACGGGGCGCTGGTCGGCACCAACGCGACGAAGACCTCCAAGAGCTACAGCGGCTACTGGCGGGTGGGCTACGACAGCATCGCCGGCTGGGGCGCCACGACGCCGAGCCGGTTCTTCTTCACGGGGACGCTCGACGAGGTCGCCGTCTACCCCACGGCGCTGAGCGCGGCCACGGTCGCGGCCCACGCGGCCGCCAACCACCCCTAGCCCGCGGTCAGACCGACAGGTGCAGCGGGGGGATCGCGCTCGGCGCGGTCGGCGGCGGCGGCGGGGCGGAGGCCGCCGCATCGGCGACCAGCTCGGCCAGCACCGGGTCCTCGGCCGCATCGCCCGCGCCCGCCTGCCCGACGAGCGCGCGCAGGTGGCCGTCGGCGTCCTCGGCGCCCGACGGCTCCTCGACGGACTGGCGCAGGAAGCCGTCGATCTCGCCGCGCAGATCGATCGCGCGGTCCACCAGCGGGTCGGACCCGCGCTCGTAGGCGCCGATCGCGATGAGGTCGGCCTTGTCGCGGTAGGCGGCCATCAGCGCGCGGAGCTCCTGGCCCGCGGCCCGGACGTCGGGCTCGGTGACCTCGCCGACCAGCCGCGAGACGGACTGCAGGATGTCGACCGCCGGGTAGTGGCCCGCGTGGGCGAGCTCGCGCGTCAGGACGATGTGGCCGTCGAGGATCGAGCGGACCGCGTCGGCGATCGGCTCGTTCATGTCGTCGCCGTCGACCAGGACGGTGTAGAGCGCGGTGATCGAGCCGGACGGGCTGGTCCCCGACCGCTCGAGCAGGCGCGGCAGCAGCGCGAAGACGCTCGGGGTGTAGCCGCGCGTGGCGGGCGGCTCGCCGATCGCCAGGCCGACCTCGCGCTGGGCCATGGCGAAGCGCGTGACGCTGTCCATCATCAGCATCACGTCGGCGCCCTTGTCGCGGAAGGACTCGGCGATCGTGGTGGCGGTCAGCGCCGCCTTGATCCGGACGAGCGCCGGCTGGTCGGACGTGGCCACGACGACCACGGAGCGCTCGAGCGCCGCGCCGAGGTCGCGCTCGATGAACTCGACGACCTCGCGGCCGCGCTCGCCGACCAGGCAGATGACGTTGACGTCGGCGTTCGTGGAGCGCGCGATCATCCCCAGCAGCGACGACTTGCCCACGCCGGAGCCGGCGAAGATGCCGAGCCGCTGCCCGCGCCCGCAGGGGACCAGCGCGTCGAGCGCGCGCACGCCGAGCGTGACGCGGTCGCGGATCCGCGGCCGGCTGAGCGCTTCGGGCGGCGCGGCCTGGATCGGCCGGCGCGGCACGCCGGTCAGCGCGCCCTTGCCGTCGATCGGCCGGCCGAGGCCGTCGAGGACGCGGCCGAGCAGCCCGGAGCCGACGGGCCCGTCGACCTGGCGCCCGGTCGCGGTGACCGGGTCGCCGGGGCCGATGCCCGCCATCTCGCCGAGGGGCATCAGCAGCGTGCGGCCGGCGCGGAAGCCCACGACCTCGGCGGGCACCGA
>JAICJK010000346.1 GCA_025928415.1 Solirubrobacteraceae bacterium
GGACCAGCTCGTGGGAGCGCGCGAGCACGGAGATCGTGTCGAGCTGGACGGCGGCCAGGCGCTTGAGCAGGCCGGGAACGCCCTCGCGCCGGGCGGGCGCGCCGAGCAGGCCCTGGGCGCGCAAGGCCATGCGCCGCGCGTCGGCGGCGGAGAGTTCCGTCACGGCCACGCGGGGTATCCTCGCGCTGGCATGGGACAGACGATCGAGCTACCCCGTACATCAGGTCCGGGCAGCGGCCTCGGCGGCGCCTGGCGGGTCATCGTGCGCAACGACGACCACAACACCTTCGAGCACGTCGCGCTCACGCTCGCGCGGACGATCCCGCGCACGACGCTGGACCAGGGCTACGCCACGGCGGACCGCATCCACCGCACGGGCCTGGCGATCGTGTGGACGGGCCACAAGGAGCTCGCCGAGCACTACTGGGAGCTGCTGGCCGGCGCGGGGCTGACGATGGCCCCGCTCGAGCAGGGCTAGTGTCGCGACACTAGGCGCTCGCGACGTCGACGACCTGGGGCATCGCGCCCTCGGCGATGACGTCGTGCCAGGCGTAGAGCACGGGCACCTGGTACCAGCTCACCGCGAGGGTCCGGAAGCGCGTGAACTCCGGCCCGTTCCAGTAGCCGTCCCAGTCGGCCTTGTTCTCGAAGGACGCGGTCTGCAGGAACTTGTAGAGGTCGTCGTTGGCGCGGTAGACCGCGTAGCTCGACGCGCCGTAGCGCAGCGCGACCGGCGCGATCTCCGCGAGCGCGGCGGCGAGCTTGTCGCCGCGGAAGCCCGTGGCGTACCAGGGGATGTGGACCGAACCGGCCATCAGTTTCCGACCTCCGCGTAGATCGCTCCCGGGCCGTCCGCCGTCTTGCCCTGCCCCGGGGCGTCGGCCCCGACGAGGATGGCGATCTTGCCCAGGTGCTGGTTGTCGCGCATGAGCTGGTGGGCCTCCGCGACCCCTTCGAAGCCGAGCGTCCGCCACAGGACGGGCTGGATGACGCCGGACTCGATGAGCTCGTTGGCCTTCATGCACTCGTACGCGTTGGCGAAGTGCGAGCCGAGGATCTCCTTCTGCTTCATCCACAGGTAGCGCACGTCGAAGTCCAGGTTGAAGCCCGTCGTCCCGGCGCAGATGACGACCTTCCCGAACGGCTTGACGGTGAACACCGAGGTCGGGAACGTGGCGGCGCCGACGTGCTCGAAGACGATGTCGGGCGCGCCGCCCAGGATCTCCTTGACGCGCTTGGAGAAGCGCCGCGACTCGCCGAAGCGCGCCTTCTCCTCCTCCGGGCTCTCGCCGCCCTTGCGCATCATCCCCGCGAAGTCGTTGCGGTCGATCCAGCCCGCGGCGCCGAGCTGGGTGACCAGCTCGCCCTTCTCGGCCGAGGAGACGACGCCGACGCTCGTCGCGCCCGCGGCGCGGCAGAGCTGGGTGGCGAAGACGCCGAGGCCGCCCGCCGCGCCCCAGACCAGGACCTTGTCCCCGGCCTGGATGTTGCAGCGGTTGATCAGCATCCGGTAGGCGGTGAAGTAGACGAGGCCGTAGGAGGCCGCCTCCTCCCAGGTCAGCGCCTGCGGCTTGGGCAGCAGCTGCTGGGCCTGGACCTTCGTGAACTGCGCGAACGAGCCCCAGGTGGTCTCATAGCCCCAGATCCGCTGCGACGGCGCGGCCATCGGGTCCAGGCCGTGGACCTCGACGTCCTCGTAGGAGGCCTGGTTGCAGTGGATCACCACCTCGTCGCCGGGCTTCCACCGCGTGACGCCCTCGCCGACCTTCCAGACCACGCCGGAGGCATCCGAGCCGCCGATGTGGTGCCCGAACTCGGGATGGTCGCCGTAGCGCATGACCGACACGGGCTCGCCGAGCGCCGCCCAGACGTTGTTGTAGTTCACGCCGGCGGCCATCACCCGCACGATGACCTCGAACGCGGCCGGCTCGGGGACCTCCATCTCCTCGAGCCGGAAGGCGTCCTTCGGCTCGCCGAGGCGCTCCTCGCGGATGACCCACGCGGCCATCGTGTCCGGCAGCTCGCCGGGCTCGGTCGAGACCTTGGAAACCTGACTCAGATCGACTGCCATGCGCGGTTCGTGCCCCTGTTCGTCGCGGTGCTGGAGATGCGGCGGAGGGGCAACCCTACCGGCCGTCCCGCGGCGAGGCGGTCAGGCGCCGACGCGCTCGGCCAGCGGCTCGCCGGCGCCGGCCTCGCCCGAGGCGAGCGGCTCCGGGACCGGCGCCGCGGCCGGCTCCGGGCGGTCGGCGATCAGCGCCCAGGCGACGACCGCGCCGACCAGCGCGACCGCGGCGCCGATCCGCAGCCCGGTGTTCAGCGCGGACACGAAGGCCTGGCGGCTCGCGTCGGCCACGGCCCCGTGGGCGGTGCTCACGCCGCCGGCGCCCAGCGACTCGGCCAGGTGGTCCCGCGTCCCGGCGGGGACCCGCGGCAGCAGCTCGGCCAGCCGCGACCGGCCCACGCTGGTCACCAGGGCGCCGAGCACGGCGACCCCGAAGGTCCCGCCGACCATCCGGCTCATCGACAGGATGCCCGACGCGACCCCGGCCTTGGTCTGCTCGACGGCGTTCATGGCCGCGGTGCTCATCGGCGACATCACGAGACCCATGCCGAGGCCCATCAGCACGAACGCGCCGACGAAGTCGCCGTACGGCGTGTCGACCGCCAGGTGCCCCTGCCAGAACAGGGAGCCGGACACGGCCACCAGGCCGGCGACCATCGGCAGCTTCGGCCCGATCAGGTCCGCCAGGCGCCCGGACAGCGGGCCCATGACGATGATCACCACGGTCGAGGGCAGGAAGCGGACCCCGGCCTCCAGCGGCGTGTAGCCCTTGACGTTCTGCATGTAGAGCGCCAGGAAGAAGAACATCGCCAGCATGGCGAAGGAGACGATGAACCCCACCAGGTTCGCGCCGAAGAACGACCGCGAGCGGAAGAAGGAGAAGTCCACCATCGGCACCGTGGTCCGGTGCTCGATCGCGAAGAACGCGACCAGGAACACGGCCCCAGCGGCCAGCAGGCCGATGATCCGGCCCGAGCCCCAGCCCCACGCGTTGCCCTCCACGAGCGCCAGGACGATCGCGCCGAGGCCGGCCGACACCGTGGCCACGCCGGGCAGGTCGACGGTCCGCTCGGCGGTCTCGTCGCGTGACTCGCGGGTGGCCCACAGCGTCACGACGATCGCGGTCGCCGCCACCGGGAGGTTGAGGAAGAAGATCGACTGCCAGGAGACGTTCTCGACGAGGAAGCCGCCGACCACGGGGCCGATCGCCAGCGCCATCGCGCTCACGCCGGCCCACGTCCCGATCGCCTTGCCGCGCTCCTGCGGGTCGAAGGCGTTGGTGATGATGCTCAGGGTCGCGGGCATCATGAACGCGGCCCCGAGGCCCTGCACGGCGCGCCAGCCCACGAGCCACGCGTCGGACTGCGCGAAGCCGATCAGCGCGCTCGAGGAGGCGAACGTGACGACGCCGAGCAGGAAGACCCGGCGGCGCCCGAAGATGTCGCCCAGGCGCCCGCCGGTGACGAGCGTCACCGCGAACGCGAGCGTGTAGGCGTTGACCGTCCACTCCAGCCCGGAGATCGAGGCGTGCAGGTCGCGCTGGATCGACGGCAGCGCGACGTTCACCACGGTGTTGTCGAGCATCACCATGAACAGCGCGAAGCACATCGCGCCGAGGGTCCACCAGCGGCGGTTGGCGTCGGTCAGCACGGGGCGGGGCATCGAGCCCAGGATGGCAAAGCGCCGGCGCCGCCCGGAAGGGGGATATCCCTACGGCTGCA
>JAICJK010000160.1 GCA_025928415.1 Solirubrobacteraceae bacterium
CTCGCGTCGGCCTGCGCGATCGCCGCCCGGGCCTTCCCGTAGACGGCGCGCTCGCCGGCCGACAGGCGGGCGATCTGCGGGGCGGTCTCCTCGGGCAGCCCGGGAGCGATGCGCACGCGGATGCGGCGCGCCGAGGCCTTCGGGGCCTTCAGCGTGCTCTCGAGCTCCACGTGGCGGTCGTTGACGGCCTGGTCGAAGTTGTGGCGCACCACGGCGTAGGAGACGACGAGCAGCACCGCGCCGAAGGCGAAGAACAGCCCGGCGTACCAGGCGGTCAGGCGCAGGCGGACGGAGGGGCGCACGCGCGTCACGTGAGCCGGTACCCCGCGCCGATGACGGTCTCGATGACGGCGGGCTCGCCGAGCTTGCGCCGCAGGTTCATCAGGGTGACGCGCACGGTGTTCGTGAACGGGTCGGTGTGCTCGTCCCAGACGCGCCGCAGGAGGTCCTCCGCGCTGAGGACCGTCCCCTGGACGCGCAGCAGCTCTTCCAGCACGCCGAACTCCTTGGGGGTCAGCGCGATCGCCCGGCCCGCGCGCTCGACGTGGCGGCGGGCGGGGTCCAGGCGCAGGTCGCCGTGCTCGAGCACCGGCGGCGCCACGACGCCGCTGCGGCGCTGCAGGGCCCGCAGGCGCGCCACGAGCTCGTCGAAGGCGAACGGCTTGGGCAGGTAGTCGTCCGCGCCCAGCTCCAGCCCGGCGACGCGCTCGCCGACGCCGGCCGCGGCCGTCAGCATCAGGATCCGAGGCGACCGCGACGAGGCGACGATCCGCCGGCAGACGTCGTCGCCGTGCACGCCGGGCAGGTCGCGGTCCAGCACGACGACGTCGTAGTCGACGACCCCGATCCGCTCCAGCGCGGTGGTCCCGTCGTGGGCCACGTCGACCGCCCAGCCGCCCCGGCGCAGGCCGCGGGCGACCGTCAAGGCCAGGCGCTGCTCGTCTTCGGCGATCAGGACACGCATCGATTGGGGACTCGACCGGCCGTCCGAGCGTAGGACGATCGGGTTAACCGCAGGGTAAACGTGCGGACGACGCTGGAGGTGACGCGTCAAGGATCGCGCCCCGCGTCCGATCCACGCGAGAGTGACGACACTGTCCGCCTCCGAGCCCGAGGCCCCGCAGCGGGGCCTCACCGCGCCCACCCAGCGGGGCTTCTCCTCGCGCCTGATCGGCGACGTGGTCGTCGACCTCGGCTTCGCCTCGCGCGAGGTCGTCGACGCGGCGGTCAACGTCGCGCGCACCACGGGTCGCACGACCGGGCGCGTGCTGCTGGAGAGCGGCGTGCTCACCGCCGACCAGCTCTCGCGCGTCGTCGCCGAGCGCCAGGGCCTCGACCACGTCGACCTGTCGGCCTTCGAGGTCGACCTGCGCGCCGCCTCGCTCGTCGCCCCCGAGGTGGTGCGCCGCTACCAGTCCGTCCCGATCGGCTTCGGCGACAACCAGGACCTGCTCGTGGCGCTGGCCGAGCCGTCCAACGTCATCGGGATGGACGACATCTCGCTGATCACGGGCCGCCGGGTGCGCCCGGTGATCGCGGCGCCCGAGGACATCGAGCTGCTGATCCAGCGCGTCGCCGGCGGCGGCGACCCGATGGACATCGTCGAGGACGACGACGACTTCGGCTCGCCCGAGGACGTCCTGGACGGCGCCGAGCTGCTCGACGCCAACGACGAGGAGGGCCCGGTCGTCCGCCTGGTCCACTCGATCATCCACCAGGCCATCGAGCGCGGCGCCTCCGACATCCACTTCGCGCCGACCGAGGGCGACCTGCGCGCCCAGTTCCGCATCGACGGCGTGCTCGTCACCAGCACCAAGGTCCCGCGCGCGGTCGTGCCGAGCCTCGTCTCGCGGATCAAGATCATGGCCGACCTCGACATCGCCGAGCGCCGCGCGCCGCAGGACGGCCGCCTGACCGTGCGCATCGACGGCAAGCCCGTCGACCTGCGCGTGGTCACGCTCCCGCTGGTCGGCGGCGAGTCGGTCGTCATGCGGATCCTCGACCGCCGCAGCGGCATGCCGTCGCTCGACGACCTCGGGATGCCGTCCACGGCCCGCGCCCGCTTCGAGGGCGCCTGCGAGCGCTCGCACGGCGCGGTCCTGGTCACCGGCCCGACGGGCTCGGGCAAGACGACCTCGCTGTACGCCGCCCTGCGCAAGCTCAACCAGGGCGACCTGTCGATCCTGACGATCGAGGACCCGGTCGAGTACCGGATGGACGGCGTCAAGCAGATGCAGGTCAACGTCAAGGCCGGCGTGACCTTCGCGACCGGGCTGCGCTCGATGCTGCGCGCCGACCCGGACGTCGTGATGGTCGGCGAGATCCGCGACCACGAGACCGCGCAGATCGGCGTCGAGGCGGCGCTCACCGGCCACCTGCTGCTCTCCACGCTGCACTGCAACGACGCGCCGACGGCGATCGCGCGGCTGCTGGAGATGGGCATCGAGCCGTTCCTGGTGGCCAGCGCGCTGGAGTGCGTGGTGGCCCAGCGGCTCGCTCGCCGCCTGTGCGAGAACTGCCGCCAGCCGATGAAGATCTCCGCCGAGATCCTGCGCAGCGTCGGCTTCCCCAACGTACAGGGCTTCGACTCGTACGGCCCCGGCGGCTGCGGGCGCTGCGGGGCCACCGGCTACCGCGGCCGCGTCGGCCTCTACGAGGTCATGGCGATGAACGAGCCGCTGCGGGCGCTGGTCCTCCAGCGTGCCCCGACCTCGCAGATCGCCGAGGCGGCGCGCGCCGAGGGCATGGTCCGCCTGCGCGAGGACGGCCTGGAGAAGGTCCGCGCCGGCGTCACGTCGCTGGCCGAGGTCGTGCGCGTCCTCGGCGGCGCGTAGACGCCGCGTACCCGCGGCGGCTCCCGGCACCGCCGCCTACGCCGGCTCGACGATGTCCCTTGCCGTCATGTCCCGGCGGTACTGCAGGTACTCGCGCCCGAGGATCTGGACCGTCGCGGCGACCGGGACGGCGAGCACGGCGCCGATGATGCCGAACAGCGTGGCGCCGAACAGCACCGAGACGATCACCGCGAACGGGTTGATGTCGACCGCGCGGCTCTGGATCCGCGGCTGGATCACCGAGTTCTCGACCTGCTGGTAGACGATCGCCCACACCGCCCAGATGATCGTGATCGTCGGGAAGTCGACGAACAGCGTGACGATCCCGACGAGGATCGCGGCGATCGTGGCGCCCACGAGCGGGATCGCGTCCAGCAGCGCGGTCAGGACCGCCAGGGGGGCGGCGAAGGGCACGCCGAGGATCAGCAGCATGATGAACGTCGCCAGGCCGGCGATCGTGGCCTGCACGATCACGCCGCCCACGTAGCCGCCGACCGCGTTGGCGCTGCGGTCGAGCGCCCGCCGGATGCGCTCGGAGCGCTCCGGGGGTTGGGTGGCCAGCGCGCTCTCGATCCATCTTCGCCCGCCGCCGACCATGAAGATCGAGAGGATCAGGATCGTCACCGCGGCGAAGACCGAGTTGACGATGCCGACGCCGAGGTTCGTCAGGATGCTCGCCGCGTCGCCGAGGCGGCTCGGGAGCTTCTGGGCCTCCTGCACGATCCGGTCGCTGACCCCGTACTGGCGGTCGAGCTTGCGCAGGCGCGGGTTGGACTCGATCTGCCTGCGGAGCTGGTGGGCGTAGTCCGGGGCCTTGTTGGCCAGGTCCTCCACGCCGTTGACGATCGACGGCGTGATCACCGCGATGATCGCCAGCGGGACGGCGAGCAGCCCCAGGTAGCTCACGGTGATCGCCACGCCGCGGCGCATCCTCCGGCTCAGGAGGTTGACCGGCCCGGACATCGCGACCGCGAGGAACAGCGCCAGCACGAGCCAGCCGATCGGCTTGCGCAGCAGGTAGATCAGCCACAGCACGCCCACCACGGCGAGGATCACGAGCACCGCGCGCAGGATCGTCCGGTGGAAGGGCTCCTGGGGCGCCAAGACGCGCGCGACCTTATCGTGGCCGCATGTCGGGATCCCTGAGGGACATGCGGCGCGCCTACGCCGAGGGCGGGCTGGCCGAGGAGGACCTGGCCGCCACCTGGCCGGCGCAGTTCGCCGTCTGGCTGGCCGACGCGGTCCGCGCCGGGATCGCCGAGCCCAACGCGATGGTGCTGGCGACCGCCTCGGCCGACGGGGCCCCGAGCGCCCGCACCGTCCTGCTCAAGGGCTTCGACGAGCGGGGCTTCGTCCTCTACACCAACCTCGGCTCGCGCAAGGGCCGCGACGCGGCGGCCAACCCGCGCGCGTCGCTCGTGTTCCCGTGGATCGGCCTGCAGCGCCAGGTCCTCGTGACCGGCGCCGTCGAGCGCGTCGGCGCCGCGGAGTCCGACGCCTACTTCGCGTCGCGGCCGCGCGGCGCGCAGCTCGGCGCGCTGGCCAGCCCGCAGGGCGCGACGATCGCCGCGCGCGAGGAGCTGCTGGCCGCGATGGCCGACCTCGAGCGCCGCCACCCCGACGGCACCGCGATCCCGCGGCCCGAGCACTGGGGCGGGCTGCGCGTGGTCCCGGCCACGGTGGAGTTCTGGCAGGGTCGCCCGAACCGCCTGCACGACCGGCTGAGCTTCGGCCTGCAGGGCGACGGGACGTGGACGGTGCAGCGCCTCGCGCCGTAGGGCGCCGCGCTCGCTCAGTGCTCGGAGGGCAGGACCTCGTAGCGATGGTGCACCGGGTCCTCGCGGCCCTCGGCCCACACCGTCAGCGAGACCCGCCCGCGCGAGAACTGGCGCCCGACGATGAACACGTCGGCGTCGGGGTGGGCCGCCCGCATGGTGCGGGCGTGCTCGCGCGCGCTGCCGGGCACGGCGACCACGAAGGGGGAGACGACGGGCGCGCCGTCCCCCGGGAAGGCCACCGCCGTGTAGGCCGGCACGCCGGTCTGCTCCAGGTCCCGGCGGGCGTGCTCGATCGCGTCGAGCGCCCGCTCGCTTGCCGGCTGACTGCCTGAGGCCACGGCCACATCATGGCGCGATCGGGAGCGAGACGTGTCGCGGCACATCTCCATTGTGATGCTATATACTGTCGCTATGGACCATGATCTCGCCGACGCGCTGGAGCTCCGCATCACGCGGATCTTCTCGACCGTGCTGCGGCCGACGTTCACCGAGCTCAGCCGGACGTCGACCTCCGTGCTGGCCGCCCTGCGCGACGAGGGCCCGTGCCGCATCACGGCGCTCGCGGCGCGCGAGGCCGTCGCCCAGCCGACCATGACGACCCTCGTGGGCCGCCTGGAGCGGGAGGGGCTGGCCGAGCGCCGCCGGGACCCGAGCGACGGGCGCGGCGTGCAGGTCGTGATCACCCAGGAGGGCCGCGCGCTGCTGCGCCGCCTGCAGGCCCGCCGCGCCGCAGCGATGGCCGCGCGCCTCGAGCACCTCGACGCCGGCGAGCGCGAGGCGCTCGCCGCCGCGCTGCCCGCCCTGGAGCACCTGATCGCCAAGACCCCAGAAGGAGCCGCCGCATGACGCCGACCGACGACACGAGCCTGCTCCGGCAGCCCAAGGCGGTGTGGGCGGTCGCGTTCGCCTGCGTCGTCGCCTTCATGGGCATCGGCCTGGTGGACCCGATCCTGCCCGCCATCGCCTCCCAGCTCGACGCCTCGCCCAGCCAGGTCGAGCTGCTGTTCACCAGCTACTTCGCCGTCACCGGCGTGGCGATGCTGATCACCGGCTTCGCGTCGAGCCGCATCGGCCCCAAGCGCACGCTGCTGGCCGGCCTGGCGCTCGTCGTGATCTTCAGCGTGCTGGCCGGCGCGTCCGGCAGCGTCACCGAGATCGTCGGCTTCCGCGCCGGCTGGGGGCTCGGCAACGCGCTGTTCATCGCCACCGCGCTGTCGGTGATCATCGGCTCGGCCAGCGGCGGGGTCGGCGGGGCGATCATCCTCTACGAGGCCGCGCTCGGCCTCGGCATCGCCAGCGGCCCGCTGCTCGGCGGCCTGCTCGGCGGCATCTCGTGGCGCGGGCCGTTCTTCGGCACCGCGGCGCTGATGGCGGTAGGGTTCGCCGCGATCGTCACGCTGCTGGACCGCGTCCCGGCGCCGGCGCGGCGCATGTCGGTCGCCGAGCCGCTGCTGGCGCTGCGCCACCCGGGCCTGCGGACCGCCGCCCTGGTGGCCGTCCTCTACAACTTCGGCTTCTTCACGCTGCTGGCCTACACGCCGTTCCCGCTGGGCCTCGGCGCCCACCAGCTCGGGCTGATCTTCTTCGGCTGGGGCCTGCTGCTCGCAGTGAGCTCGGTCTGGGCCGCGCCGCCCCTGCAGCGCCGCTTCGGCCTGGTCGGCGCGCTGGCCGGTGGCCTGACGCTCGTCGCGCTCGACCTGGTCGTCCTCGGCCTGGGGACGGGGACGCGCGCGGTGCTGATCGTGGGC
>JAICJK010000524.1 GCA_025928415.1 Solirubrobacteraceae bacterium
CCCGCGAGGCGGCGGCTCATGCGTCCCCGCGCCCGGGCGGCGCGCCCGCCGGGCGCGCGGGCAGCCGGCGCAGCGCCCAGCCCGCGTCGAGCTCCGGGCGGCGGTACGAGCGGCCGTTGACGGGCACGTAGTCGCCGGTGCGCGGGTCCATCGGCAGGTCGCGCTCGACCGGGTACCACTCGTTGTGCTCGCGGACGAGGTCGTTGACCGCGCTGAAGTCCCAGCTGTGCACCCGGGCCTCCCAGAGCTGCGCGAACGCGCGCTCGTCGTGCCCGCACTCCTCGCGCAGGCGGCGCCGGGCGCGCTCGAGCTCGCGCAGGTGCGTGCGCGTCGCGCGCTCGATCTCCACCGCGCGGCGGATGTAGCGCGGCAGGGCCTCGCCGCGCAGGTAGGACTCGACGGACCGGCTGCGCTGCAGCGAGCTGCGGCGCAGCGGCTTCCCGACCCCGCCGGGATCGACCAGGCTGCGTTCGAGCGCCCGCTCGGCCGGGGACGCCCGGTCCTCGTATGGTGGATGGTGGTCGCCGCGGTCCTCGGCCACCCGCGGGACGGTAGCCGTGTGCGCGCACACCGGCCACCGCAACTCGGGTGCCGGGGCGCTGTTGCCTACTAGTCCTGCCACACGAGAAGGGAACCACCCATATGCGAAAGGTCGCACTCCTCGCGACGACCGCCATCGCCGCGGTCGGCGTGACGACCCCGGCTTGGGCCGTCAACGCCGATCAGGGCATCGACGTCTCACTGTCGCCCACCAAGGCCGGCACCAAGAAGAAGCCGGCTGCCGTGAAGATCAAGGTCAAGACGACGACGAACCCCAAGGACAACGTCCCCTTCGCCACGAGGGAAGCCGTCATCCACTTCGACAAGGCCCTGGTCTTCAACCCGAAGAAGTTCAAGACGTGCTCGGCCTCGAAGATCCAGGCGAGCGAGTCGAGCTGCCCCAAGGGCTCCAAGGTCGGCAGCGGCTCCGCCATCGGCACCGCGATCGGCCAGACCTCCAACCTGAAGGTCTCGGCGTTCAACGGCCCCAAGAGCAAGCTGATGCTGCACGTGACGGCCTCCACGCCGCTGCAGATCGACGCCGTCATCCAGGCGAGCCTCAAGAAGGACAAGGGCAAGTACGGCTACAAGCTCGTCGTCCCGATCCCCGAGAACCTGCAGCAGCCGGTCCCCGGCGTCTTCGCGACGCTGAAGCAGTTCGTCACCTCGGTGAAGGCGACGTCCAAGGGCGTGCCCTACGTCGGCCTCGCGAGCTGCCCCAAGAGCAAGAAGCTGCACTTCGGCGGTGACTTCACGTTCACCGACGGCACGAAGCTGTCGGCCACCGACACCGTGAAGTGCAAGCCGGGCAAGAAGTCCAAGAAGTAGTCGCCGCGGCGCGCGGGCGGGCCCGGCGGCCCGCCCGCACCCGCAGCCGCTGAGCACCTACGATCCGGGGGGTGACGGCCAAGGGACGACCCGTGGCCCTCGCCGGGCGCGAGCAGCCCTTGGCGGTCATCGCCGGCGCGCTCGGCGCGGTCGCCCAGGGCGCGGGCCACACGCTGCTGATCGCCGGTGAGGACGGCCCGGGCCGATCCGCCCTGCTGGCCGCCGCCGGCGCGCAGGCCCGCGATGCCGGGCTGCTCGTGCTCCAGGGGCGCGCGGCCGAGCACGAGTGCCACGTCCCGTTCGCCCTCGCGGCTCGTGCGCTGGACGACCACGTGCGCGGGATGCCGGCGCCGTGGGTCGCTGCGCTGGGTGCGCGGCTCGGGCCGCTGCTCGGCGCGGCGCTGCCCGCCGCGGCGGCGCACGGATGGCCCGCTGCGCAGATCGCGGGGCCCGCCGAGCGCTACCGCCATCACCGCGCGCTGACCACGCTGCTCGAGCTCGTCGCGCGCGAGCGGCCGATGGCGCTGCTGCTGGACGACGTGCACCTCGCCGACGACGCGTCGCTGGAATGGCTGCTGCACCTGCTGCGACACCCTCCGCGCGCCGCCTGCCTGGTCCTGCTCGCGACCGGCCCGGGAGAGCCGGCCGCGCGGCTCGTCGACGCGCTCGGCGAGCCGGGCGAGCTGCTCGAGCTGACGCCGCTGTCCAGCGCCGGGGCGGATCCGGGCGCCGGCGACCCGTTGGACGCGCAGCTCGCGGCCCCGCCACGACGCGCCCACCACGTCGAGCGCTCGGCGGCGCCGGAGGATGCCGGGGCGATCGCCGTCCTGCGGGCGGCGGGCGACGCGGCGGCCGACCTGGCGCCCGCCGCCGCCGCGCACCTCTACGGCGCGGCGCTGCCCGCCGCGGCGGCGCACGGATGGCCCGCTGCGCAGATCGCGGG
>JAICJK010000037.1 GCA_025928415.1 Solirubrobacteraceae bacterium
GCGCTGCAGCGGCGAGTGCTCGATCACGTAGTCGTGCGGGTCCTGGCCCTGCGTGACGGGGAGGTTGTCGACGGGCGGGATCGGCGTGCCCATCGTCCTGCCGTCCTGCTGGCGCAGCGGCCCGATGTCCCACGGGATGATCGCGTCGTCCTGGCGCGGCAGCCGGCCGAGCACGCCGAGCCCGAACGCCGGGTCGACGTCGAACGTGCGCCCCGGGTCGAACGCCGGCTCGCGCAGCTTGGCCCCGATCGTCCGCGCCTCGACCTCGGCCTGGACGTTGGCCACCTGATGGTCGCCGATCGACATCTCGATCAGGACGTGGTGCCGGGGCGTGTCCGGCAGCGGGTGGCCGGTCATGAACTGCGCGTAGCCCGACGGCTCGCCGCGGTCCCAGAGCATCTGCATGAGGTCGAGGATCAGCGGGTGCACGGCGGTGTCCGGGTAGCCGCCCGCCGCCGCCCACACGCCGCGCCCGTAGAGGATGCTGGCGAAGCTCGTCGGGTCGCCGGGGTCGTCGAAGTCGACGCTGCGCGGCAGCAGCACCGAGTAGGTCATGCCCGGCACGTAGAGCACCGAGCGGGTGACGTCCGGCGACAGCGCGGTCAGCGCGCCGCCGAGGATGCCGCCCTGGCTGTTGCCGTAGTACTCGACGTGCGAGGTGTCGATCACCGGCTGCCCGCCGAGCTCGAACGCCGGATTGCCCGCCATGCCGCCCGGCGCGATCAGCGCGCGCCCGAGGAACATGAAGTTCAAGAAGCCCTGCTGCAGGCGGTCGGCGAGCGCATGGAAGCCGGACAGGTCGAGCAGGATCGGCAGCGCGTTGATCTCGTCCTCGTCGGCCATGCCCTGCCAGTCGGTGGCGCAGACCACCACGCCGTTCTCGTTGCCGAGCTGGTGGACGTTGCGCGACCCGCGGGCCTCCCCGATGCTGCCGAACAGGCCGTGGCCGTAGAGGGCGGGCAGCAGCCGGTGCACGCCGCCGGCGTCCTGCGCCGACCACGGGATGTTGCAGACGAACGGCGCCTTGTCGATGCTGCCCGGCTTCTGCACGGGCAGGCCGTTTGCGCCGAGGTTGAAGGCGCCGCCGCTCGCGCAACCGGGGGAGAGCAGGTAGCAGGGGACGTCGACCGTGCCCTCGATCTGCCGGCGCAGGTCGGGGTCGGTCCCCGCCGGGCAGTTCTGGCCGCCGGGCGTCGTGCACGGCTGGAAGTCGGTGACCTTCGTGACGGTGAACGCCGGGGCGCGGCCCGCGACCTTCCCGTCGCCGAGGTCCGTGTCGCCGAGCTGGGCGAACGCGTCGTTGCGCATGGCCAGCGCGCGCGCGGTGATCGACCGCTCGCTGGAGACCGTGAAGTCCCAGGCCGCCCACAGGCTGTGGCGCCCGATCTTCGCCCGCTTCAGCGTGCGGAAGATCGACTCCATGTGCGCGCGGCGCGCGTTGACGACGGGCTGGGTGGACCGCAGCCGGTCGCGGTAGATCCGGAACGGATCCGGCGCGGGGATCGGCTTCCCGGACGCGTCGCGCAGGTCGCGCAGGGCGACGATGTAGCGGTGGCCCTCGAGGAGGTTCCTGCCCGGGTGGATCTCGAGGTTGCGGGCGGCGTCGCTCGCGGCGTTGGCGTCGAGCTCGGTCCAGATGATCTGCCGCTGCCCGGTCGCGGCGTCGATCACGACGACCGGCGCCTTCTTGTCCAGGCTCGCGCCCATGTCGCTGCTCGGGAACAGCTTGGACGCGCTGTAGGCCGCCGCGTTGTCGAGCCCGGGGACCTTGACGATGATCGTGCTGCCGGGCGGGAAGCCGTCGTTGCCGTTCCACCACTGCGGGTCGATGTGCACGCCGCGGGTGTTGGCGGGCATCGAGGCCTGCGCGAAGTTCACGCGCCGGCCGGTGTCCGTGCTGGGGTCGGCGACCGTGAACCAGTCGTCGGGGAACGGCGCGAGGCACTGCTGCCCGGCGCCGAGCAGGAAGTCGCAGCCCGCGGCGTTGCTGACGTCGACGGGCGGCGCCTTGGCCGCCTGCGCCGGCGCGGCGAGCACGGCGAGCCCGAGCAGGCAGACGACGGCGAACCGGACCGGTGACAGCTTCACGTGGATCTCCTCCCGCGACGAGTCGTTCGCGGCCAAACGTACTCCGCGCGGGACCGCGCGTGCCGATTTCGTGCCTTGCGGTCTGGCGCCGGTCGCCCGGGTGGCCGGGGGACGCGCGGATCGGGGCCCGCATCACGGTCGCGTCCAGTGCGTGCGGACGTAGGGGCGGCGGAAGCCCAGCGCCGCGAAGCTCGCGTAGGCCGGCGTGTCCATCGCGTCCGCCGGCGCCTCGATGTCGGCGATGAAGCCGCGGGCACCGCGCGCCAGGCCGTCGGCGACGATGGCCGCGCAGATCGCGGCGTCGGGCGCGTGGTCGTGCGTCGTGATCCCGGGCACCGGCGCGTCCATGCCCAGCCAGGCCAGGCCGCCGGGTTCGAGGTACATGCCGCGCGAGGCGACGATTTCGCCGCCCTCGCGTGCGGCGTACTGATGCCAGCTCGGGCGGTTGACGAGCTCCGGCAGCCACGGGCCGGTGTCGAGCCGGTAGCTGCACTGCACGAACTCCGACCACTCCTCGGCGGTGGCACGTTCGATCCGCTCGACGGCGATCTCGCGGTCGCCTAGCTCCGGCGGCGCCGCTATCGGGCCGCCCCCGCGGACGATCCGGTCCTGCGCGTCGAACGGCTCGAGGCCGGCTTGGTACAGCCACGACTCGTAAGCCGCCGGCGCGCAGTGGGGCAGCGACTGCACGAGGAACATCGCGATGCCGAGCTCGTCCCACAGCGTCAGCACGCGGTCGATCTCCTCCCGCGTCGTGGGCGCCGCCACCCCGAGCCCGATCGCGCGGCTGAAGTAGCGGCGGCCGGTCGCGGCCCAGTGCAGCACGAGCGCCCCGCCGATCTCCTGCGCGCCGAGGCCGGCCGTGGCCGCCCACCCGGCGGGCGCCGCCGCGTACAGGTCGGCCCATGCGCGGGCCTCCGCGCCTTCGATGGCACGCGCCGTGGAGTGGTCGACCGCGCTCGTGTCCATGCCTCGGTTCGCGTCGGACGCCGTCATCGGGGACTCCGGAGATCTCGGTGATGTGGACGCTGCGTCCGGGACGCTACCGCGGTCCTAGCTCCGCCAGGCGCCGCTCGAGCAGGCGCCGCTCGGCGTCGTCGTGCGCCAGCGCCAGGGCGCGGCCGAGGGCCTCGCGGGCCTCGGCGGCGCGGCCGAGCCGGCGCAGCAGCTCCCCCCGCGCCGCGTGCAGGTAGTGGTAGTCCTCGAGCGCCAGGCGGTCGACGAGCGCCAGCCCCGCCGCGGGCCCGTCGGCCTCGGCGACCGCGACCGCCCGGCTCAGCTCGACGACGGGCGAGTCGGTGAGCCGCGCGAGCTCGCCGTAGAGGGCGGCGATCTGGGGCCAGTCGCGCGGCTCGCCGGCATGCAGGGCGGCGATCGCCGCCTGCACGACGTAGGCCCCGCGCCCGCGCAGCGCCAGCGCCCGGTCGAGCACCCCGCGCCCCTCGGCGATCTGCGCCGCGTCCCACAGCCCGCGGTCCTGGTCGGCGAGCAGGACCAGCTCGCCGTCGCGGAAGCGCGCGGCGCGGCGGGCGTCGTGGAGGAGCATCATCGCCAGCAGCCCGTGGACCTCCGGCTCGTCGGGCATCAGCTCGGCGAGCGCGCGCCCGAGCCGCAGCGCCTCGGCCGTCAGCTCCCGTCCGGGCGGGACGGGGGCCGGGCTCGAGTAGCCGGCGTTGAAGATCAGGTAGACGACGGCGAGCACGGCGGCCAGCCGGTCGGGCAGCAGGTGGTCCGGCGGGACGCGGAAGGGGATCCCCGCCGCGCGGATCTTGCGCTTGGCGCGGACGAGCCGCTGCGCCATCGTCGCCTCGCCGACCAGGAACGCGCGGGCGATCTCGCCGGTGGTCAGGCCGCCGAGCGTGCGCAGCGTGAGCGCGACCTGCGCATCGGTGGCGAGCGCCGGGTGACAGCAGGTGAAGACGAGCTCCAGCCGCTCGTCCGGGAAGCTCGTGGTCTCCATCGTGTCCTCCGCCGCCTCGGGCACCTCCAGCAGGCGCGTCTTGGCGGCCAGCGTGCGATCGCGGCGGATGCGGTCGATGGCCCGGTTGCGCGCGGTCGTCACCAGCCAGCCGTCCGGGTTGGCCGGGGCCCCGTCGCGCGGCCAGCGCTCCGCGGCGATCGCGAAGGCCTCCTGGGCGGCCTCCTCGGCGAGATCGAAGTCGCCGAGGAAGCCGACCAGCGCGGCGAGGACGTAGCCCCACCGGTCGCGGAAGACCCGCTCGAGGATCGCTACCACTCCACGATGGGGCGCACCTCGATCGCGCCGCCCATGCGGGCGGCGGGGATCCGCGCGGCCAGCGCGATCGCGGCGTCGAGGTCGTCGGCCTCGTAGAACAGGTACCCGCCCAGCGCCTCCTTGAGCTCGGCGAACGGGCCGTCCGTCGTGAGCGTCCTGCCGTCCTGCACGCGGACCGTGGTCGCCGTCTCCGGCTCGCCCATCTGCAGGCCCGAGGTGACCCCCGGCGTCTCGTTGATCGCCTGGTAGTCGGCGAAGACCGCCTTCTGCTCGTCCTCCGGCACGCGCGCCCAGGCGTCCGGGTCGCGCGGCGTCGGGGTCGAGCCCTGATGGATCAGCAGCATGTACTTCATCGCGTCCTCCTCGTGGGGATGGTCTCCCATGAGACGAACGGGAGGCGGCGAGATCGACAGCCTCAGATGCCGGTGACGGCGAACAGCTCGACGCGGTAGCCGTCCGGGTCGGCGACCTGGACGCGGACGAAGCCGTGGTCGTCCTGCCACTCGGTCTCCTCGACGCCGGCCTCGCGCAGCCGCTCCCGCGCGCGACGCACGTCGTCGCCGTGCGCGAGCCGGAAGCCGAAGTGGTTCGTGCGCGGCAGCCCTCGCGGCACCTCTTCGCCGTCGCTCAGCGCGAGCAGGGAGCCGTCGGGCGAGCCGAGGATCATCAGGTGCTCGTCGGCGTGCACCCGCTCGGTCATCCCGAAGTGCTGCGCGTAGAACGCCGCGGACGCCTCGCGGTCGCCGACGGTCAGCGCGACGTGGTTGAGCGGCATGGCCCGATCATCCCAGGGGAGGCCGTTCGCGAGGCGACGTGCCTCCTCGCGCAGTGGCCGGCGCACCCCTGCGGCCGCTCAGCCGTGCAGGTGCACGCGCTCGCCCTGCGGGCCGAAGATCGCGAGCGTCTCGACCGGGCCGTCCAGCGCGCCGAACCAGTGCGGCGTCCAGGTGCTGAACTCGACGGCCTCGCCGGGCTCGATCGCGAGGTCGTCCTCGCCGAGCAGCAGGCGCATGCGGCCCGACAGCACGTAGATCCAGTCGTGGCCCTCGTGCACGGGCAGCGGGTCGGGCGGGACGGAGCGGCCGGCGTCGATGCGCAGCTTGAAGGCGTGCAGCCCGCCGGCCGGGCCGTGACGGGTCAGGGGCCACATCGTCAGCCCCTGGAAGTGCTGCGGCGGGTGGCGGACGCGCGGGTCGGGTCGCTGGGGCGGCGCGAGCAGCTCGTCGGCGGTGACGCCGAGGGCGGCGGCGAGGACCGGGAGGTGGTCGAGCGCCAGGCGCCGCTTGCCGGACTCGAGCCGGCTGAGCGTCGAGAGGTCGATCGACGCCCGCGCCGCGACCGCCTCGAGCGTCAGGCCGCGGTCGACGCGCAGCTCGCGCAGCCGCCGCCGGACGCGCTCGCCGACCGGCTCCTCGGTCGTGCCCCGGGCGCTAGCCACGGCGGCGCGCACGGAGCACGGCGTCGTGGAGCGTGAGCTCCTGTCCTCTGTGGGTCGCAGGCCGCGGGCGCGCCTCGGCGACCTCGACGTCCCACGCCTCGCCGTCGAGGAGCCGCCCGACCTCCGACGCGGCCGGGAGCAGCTCGGGGTGCGGGCGGGGGACGACGTCGAGGTCCGACGGATCGTGCCCGACGTACAGCAGCACGCCGCCGGGGGCGACGGCCGCCGCGAGCCGGCGGACGACCTGCGGCCGGACCTCCGGCGCGAAGTGGAGGTACTGCGCGGAGACGAGCTCGTACGCCGCGACCGGCGGCGCCCACTCCCGGGCGTCGGCCTGCTCCCAGGCCACCCGGCCGGCGACCGCGTGGCCGAGCTCGCGCGCACGGGCGGCGGCGCGCGCGAGCGCGACCTCCGAGACGTCGACCGCGGTCACCCGCCAGCCGCGCTCGGCGAGCCACAGCGCGTCGGCGCCCTCCCCGCAGCCCACGTCGAGCGCACGCCGGGGCGGCAGCGACGCCGCCTCGGCGACGAGCTGGCGGTTCGGCTCGCCGCTCCAGATGCGTTCGCGCGACGCGTAGCGGGCGTCCCAGTACGCCTGCCCGTGCGGGTCGCGTCCCGCCGCGTCGACGTGGTCGTGCTGGTGGTGCGTCTCGCTCATGCCGCCGACGATAGGTCCCGGTCCCGAAGACGCCAAGGGACCTTGCCGGAATGGCAAGGCGGCGCCAAGTGCCGCAAGGCGGCGTCAGGGGCCGTTCCAGCCCGCCATGTAGCACGGGTGGCCGTCGCAGACGGCCGGCAGGAACCCGTCCGGCTGCAGCCACTGGCCGATCGCGGCCTCGCCCTCGGGCGACTGGGCCCAGTCGGGGCCGTGCGGGTCGACGCCGAGGGTGTTGGGGTTGTTGTCGAGCGGCGGTGGGGGCGTGCCCGCCAGCGGGCCCTCGCACGCCGTGACGCCGTCGTTCGGGCACGGGCGCAGCGGCCCGAGATCCCCGACCACCATCGCCGCCCGGCCGGTGAACGGGAACGCGGCGATCCGCGGGATGCCCCAGTAGGGCACGGGGCCGGGATAGCGGCCGGGGTCGACCACCGGCTCGCGCAGCCGCGCGCCGATCGTGCGCGCCTCGATCTCGCTGGCCCAGTTGGTGACCTGATGGTCGCCGAGCGCGACCGTCATGAGGACCGAGTGCACCGGCGTGCCCGGCAGCGGGTCGCGCGTCAAGTGCTGCGCGTAGCCGTCCGTCTCGCCGTGGTCCCAGAGGTCCTGGATGAACGAGAACAGCAGCATGCGCTCCAGCGGGTCCGGATAGGCGCGGTAGAGGATCTGCGCGAACTCGGGGAAGTCGCTGCTCCTGGTCAGCAGCAGCGCGTAGTCCATGCCCGCGACGTTCAGGGCCGCCCGGGTGAAGTCGGGCTCGATCGCGGTCAGCGCGCCGCCGAAGATCGCGCCCTGGCTGCCACCGTCATAGAAGAGCTGCGAGGTGTCGATCACGCACTTCCCGCCGACCCGGAAGACGGCGCTCGAGCAGAACCCGCCCGGGTTGATCAGGTCACGGCCGAGGTAGACGAAGTCGATCAGGCCCTGCTGGAGCCGATCCGGCAACGACGGGAACGCCGAGAGGTTCGTCAGCGCGCCCGCTGCGTTCGGGACGTCCTCCTCGGCCATCCCGATCTCGTCGGTCGCGCACGCCATCAGCCCGGAGTCGGCGAGCGCGTAGAGCGAGCCGCTGTTGACCTGGTCGGCGCTGCCGAACAGGCCGTGCCCGTTGAGCAGCGGCCGGAACGCCTTCCCGCTCTTCGCCCCGATCGGGATGTTGCACTGGAAGTTCGCGCTGATCACGTTGCCCGGGACCGGGGTCGGCAGCGTCGCATCGGGGCCCGCGTAGGCAAAGCGCGCGCCCGGCGGGCATCCCGGCTCGTCCAGATAGCAGGGGACCGTCACGTGGCCCTCGACGTGCGCGTACACGCGGGGATCCAGCGTGCTGCTCGTGGTGCAGCCGGCGGGCGCCGGGCCGGCCGCCACGCTGCAGCTGTCGATCGTGAAGCTCGGCGCCCTGCCCTGGACGACGCCGTCGCCGGGCGTGGCGTCGCCGAGCTTGGCGAGCGCGTCGTCGCGCAGGAACAGCGCCGTGCCGGTGAGGCTCTGCCGGCTGGCGACCGTGAAGTCCCAGGCGAGGTACAGGGACCGCCTGGAGACGCCCGCGCGCTGCAGCTGCGGGAAGACATGCCGGAGGTAGTGGAGCCGGCGCGCCGAGGGCCTCCCGTGCCCGCCGGCGAGATCCGCGAAGGCCGGCTGGGCGCGCAGGACGTTCCCGCCCGCGTCCTTCAGGTCGCGGAGGGCGACGATGTAGCGGTGCCCTTCGGCGAGGTTCCGCGCCGGGCGGATGATGAGGGCGGTCCGCGCCGGGGGCGGCGGGTCGCCGTTGAGGTCGACCGAGCGGTCCAGCTCCGCCCAGACGGGCCAGCGTCGCCCCGTCGTCGCGTCGATGACGACGATCGGCGAGTCGCGATCGAGGCTCCGGGCGATGTCCGTGTTGGTCGGCGGGTCGGTGTTGGCGAACGCCTGCGGGTTGTCCATCCCGGGGACGTGCGTGACGATCGGCGAGCCGGGGCTGAAGCCGTCCAGCCGGTTCCAGTCCGTCGGGTCGATCGGCGCGCCGGCCGCATTGCGCGGCGTCGCGGACGGGTCGACGTCGAGGCGAAGCCCCGTCGCGGTCGACGGGTCGGCCCGCGTGAAGAAGTCGTCCGGCCACGGCAGCAGGCAGAGCGAGGGATCGATCGGATCGCACGGCTGATGGACGGGCGCCGCGCCCGAGCGCGGCGCGTGATGCTCGCCGCCCGGCCTCGCCTCAGCCGGCACGGCCGCCGCCAACCAGGTGCACGCGACGATCACGAAGCATCCGACCCACTTGCGCATCCGTCCTCCTCTGCCTGGGACGAGGACCGACGATAGGGCACGATCGCCCGGGTCACAACACGGCGCGCGGCGGGCCGAACCACGTGGTGAGCGCGTCGGCGAGCCCCAGGTGAGGCGGGTCTCCCACCCAGGCCACGTGGCCGTCGGGCCGGATCAACACGGCACCGGGAGCGGTGACCGCCCCGAGCACAGGAAGCTCCCACTCACCAGCGTGCTGCGCGTCGATCACCTGGACCCGGTCCGCCCACGGAGCGATGTCGACGCCGCCGGGCTCACCAAGGTTGAGCAGGACCGGCCGGGCCTCGTGCAGCAAGGTGAACAGCCGCAGCGGGCCGTCGGCGGTCACCAGGTCGAGGTCGGGCATGCGGCGCCCGAGCAGCGGGTGTCCCTCGCCGAGGTCGTAGTGGATGTCCAGCCCGGACAACATCGCGGCGAACCGCTTGCGCGGCTCGTCCATGCCGAGCAGCTCGGCCACGCTGTCGCGCAGCGCCGCGATGCGCTCGTCCGGGCGGTTGAGCGCGGTCTGCGCCATCGTGGTGCGCAGCACGCGGGCGGCGACCGGGTGGCGCTCGGCATGGTACGTGTCGAGAAGGCCTTCCGGGGCCGTCCGGTTGACCACCTGGGCCAGCTTCCATCCCAGGTTCACCGCATCCTGCACGCCGGTGTTGAGGCCCTGTCCTCCCGCCGGGGAATGCACGTGCGCGGCGTCGCCGGCGAGCAGCACCCGCCGGTCGCGGTAGGCCGCGGCCTGCCGCGTCATGTCGGTGAACCTGGAGATCCACGTGGGACTGTGGACCCCGTAGTCGGTCCCGTAGACGGCGCGGAGCGCCTCGCTGAGGTCGCGCAGGGTGGGTTCGCCCGCGGCTCCGGCCTGCCGTTCGGTCACCATGACCCGCACCGGCCCGGAGTCCGGGTAGACCACCTCGCCGTCGCGGATCTCGTACTCCACTCTGCCGAGGGAGTGGATGCCCGTCGCATCGCGGCGGGTGCCCAGCGCCGGGTGCTCTTCCATCTCGACCTCGGCGATCAGGGCGCTGGTCGACGGATCCCACCCCGGGAACTCGATCCCCGCTGCCTTGCGGACCACGCTGCGACCTCCGTCGCACCCGACCAGGTACTCCGCCCGCAGCGACCGGCCGGCGGACAGCTCGACGTCGACGCCGGTGTCGTCCTGCGCGAAGCCCGTCACCTCACGCCCGCGATGGATCCTCACCGGCAGCTCGCCGACCCAGCCGGCCAGGATGCGCTCGATGTGACTCTGCCACAGCCCGAGCCCGTAGTTGTGCCGGGTGGGGAAGTCGCTGATGTCCAGACGCACGGTGCCGAAGCCCGCGACCTGAGCCACCTGCCCCTCCGCGAGGAACCGATCGGCGATGCCGCGCTGATCGAGCACCTCGATCGTGCGCGAGTGCAGACCGCCGGCGCGCGAGCCGGGCAGGTCCTGACCGGCGCGCCGCTCGACGACGGCGACGTCGACCCCCGCCAGCGCCAGCTCGCCCGCCAGCATCAGCCCCGTGGGTCCTCCTCCGGCGATCACCACCGCATGCTCGGTCACAGCCGCACTCCCTCCGCATTCGCCGTCCACACCACGCACGTCACGCGCCCGCTCCCGTGCGCTCTGGCGCACGGCCGGCGATTATGCGGCACGCCCCGGGGCTTGAAACAAGCCCCCCTCGGGGGTATACGTTGGATGTGGAAAGGAGGTGGAACGCCCTTTCCGCTGTCGTTCACTCCTCGAGCGGGCGCCCGCGTCAGTGGTGGCGGTCGAAGTCGGCCGGCCAGGGCAGCGGGAACAGGTGCCGGTGGGGGCGCGCGTCCGCGATCACCTTGGCGAACGACGGCCGCTGCGCGAGCGCGCGGTAGTACCGCGTGAGCTGCGGGTGCGCGCCCTCGTCCCACGGGTGAATCGCCAGGGCGTAGAACAGCCCCGGCGCGGCGGCGCAGTCGGCGATCGTGAACGTGTCGCCGGCGAGGAGCTCGTGCACCGCCAGTTGCGCCTCCAGCATGCCGTAGGCCATGTCGAGCCGGCCCCGCGCCTGAGCGACCGCGCGCTCGTCGAAGCGCCGCTCGATCGTGTCGAAGACGATCGCCTGGACGGCGTCGGAGACGTACTGGTCGCAGAGCCGGTCCCACAGGCGGGCCTCCAGCGACGGCACCAGCCGCGCGCCGGCGACGTGCTCGATGATGATGGACGTCTCGCCGATCACCTGGTCGCCGTCGCGCAGCACCGGGATCGACGCCGGGGGCCACAGCTTCGCCAGCTCGGCGCGGTCGAAGTCGCGCTGCTCCTCGAGGACGTCGTAGGCGACGCCCTGCTCGTTGAGCGCGACCAGGACCTTCTGGCAGTAGAGCGCGAAGGGATGCTCGTAGAGGGTGAGCATCGGTCAGCCCTCGTTCTGATGGATCGGCAGCATGTGGCGCATCGGGACGCTCCTCGTGATGGGGCTTGCGGTCACCCTACGGTCGGAGCTGCCGGCGGGTTCTCGACATCGCGGCTCGGCGGTTCAGCGGCCGTCAGGCGGCGCCCCAGGCGCGCGCAGGACCGCCTGGATCAGCCGGGCCCGGCCTTCGGCGAGGTTGCGTAGGAGGTTGGCCGCCTTGGCGGGGAAGTCCTGGACGAACACGTGCAGTCCGAGCTGCGGTTGCCCGCCGGCGAAGAACTGCCGCATGCCCTTCTCCGCCGGCTCGGTGAGGTCGTTCCAGTGAGCTTTCGTGAAGCCCGCC
>JAICJK010000206.1 GCA_025928415.1 Solirubrobacteraceae bacterium
GAGCCCCACCGGCGGCGCCCCCGCGGAGCCGCCCGCGCCCCCGGCGCCCGCCACGCTCGGCGCCGACGGCCTCGCCGTCGCGCCCGCGGACGCGCCGCCCGCGGTGACCGGGCTGATCGCCGCCGCCAACCGGATCAACGCGCTGCCCTACCGCTACGGCGGGGGCCACGCGACGCTGGACGACACGGCGTACGACTGCTCGGGCTCGGTGTCCTACGCGCTGCGCGGCGCGGGGCTGCTCACCTCCCCGCTGGACTCGACCGGCCTGGCCGCCTGGGGCGCGCCCGGCCCGGGCGCGTGGGTGACGATCTACGCCAACAAGGTCCACACGTTCCTGATCGTGGCCGGCCTGCGCTTCGACACGTCGGGCATGCGCTCCCACCGCGGCGCGCCCTCGCGCTGGCAGACGGCCACGCGCTCGCTGGCGGGCTTCGCGGTCCGGCATCCCGCCGGGCTGTGAGGCGGGGGGCGGCTCGCACCGCCGCGGATACCATCGAAGGCGACGATGGAGCCCTCCTCCTCCCCCACGACCGCAGGCTGGGCCGAGCACGCCGCCGAGGCGCTCGCGGGCGCGGGCTACCGCCGCGGCGGCGCGCGGCAAGCGATCGTGGAGCTGCTGGGCCGCCAGGCCTGCGCGCTGTCGGCCGCGGAGATCGAGGACGCCCTGAGCGGCTCGGAGCGCGCGGTGGCACGGGCCAGCGTCTACCGCGTGCTCGACGAGCTCGAGAGCCTGCGGCTCGTGCAGCGCATCGAGGTCGGGCAGGGCATCTCGCGCTACGAGGCGCTGCACCCCGGCGGCCACCACCATCACCACCACCTCGTCTGCGACGCCTGCGGCGAGGTGATCCCGTTCGCCGACGACGAGCTCGAGCGCACGATCCACCGCGTCGCCGACCGCGTCGCCTTCGACGTCGCCGAGCACGAGATCGTGCTGCACGGCGCGTGCGGCGCCTGCCGGTCGTAGCCGCCCTACAGCCCGAACACCCGGCGCGCGTTGGCGCCCAGGAACAGCTCGCGGGCCTCGTCGTCGAGGCCGAGCGCGTCGAGGTCGGCGAGCGCCGCCTCGGGGGCGATCATCGGGAAGTTCGACCCGAACAGGACCTTGCGGCGCCCGCCGCGCGACTGCAGGTAGCGCACCAGCTCGGGCGGGTAGCGGCGCGCCGTGTAGGCCGACGTGTCGATGTGGACGTTCGCGTGCTTGCGCGCGACGGCGACCATCTCCTCGGTCCACGGGTAGCCGATGTGCCCGCCGACGATCACCAGCTCGGGGAAGTCGATCGCGACCTGGTCGATGTAGGGGATCGGGCGCCCGTGCTCGGACGGGCGCAGCGGGCCGGTGTGGCCGACCTGCGTGCAGAACGGCACGCCGAGCTCGACGCACGCCGCGTAGAGCGGGTAGAAACGCCGGTCGGTCGGCGGGGCGTCCCACAGCCAGGGCAGCATGCGCAGCCCCTTGAAGCCGAGCTCGGTCACGCAGCGGCGCAGCTCGCGCACCGCGTCCATCGGGCGCGCGAGGTCGACGGCGGCCAGCCCGGCGAAGCGGTCCGGGTGGGCCCGCACCCACCCGGCGACCTCGTCGTTGGAGATCATCGGCCCGCCCGGGCCGTGCCAGGCGCTGAGCAGTCCGCGGGTGACGCCGCCACCGTCCATCGCCGCCAGGGTCGCGGCGATCGGGATCTCCTCGGCCGGGGCGAGCTCCTGCCCCGTCCAGCGCCGCAGCGAGTCGAACATGTCGTGCGCGAGGAAGCGCGGCGTCGGGTGCTGCATCCAGGCGTCGATGACCATCTCGGGATCCTCCCGCAGCGGGCGGCCCTACGCCCGCGCCAGCCGGCCGGCCGCGCCGCCGGCGAGCCCGGCGACCAGGTAGGCGAGCACCAGCGCGCCGGCCACCGAGGCGCCGGCCGCCGTGCGCGCGTGGTAGGAGAGGTAGAGGCCGGCGATGCCGGCCAGCACCGCGATCGCGGCCGAGGCCAGCATCATCGGCAGCATCCGCCGGGCCACCAGACGCGCGGCCGAGGCCGGGGCGATGAGGACGGCGACGACGAGCAGGTTGCCCAGGCCCTGCACGGCGACGAGCAGCGCCGCCGCCAGCAGCACGAGCAGCGCGACGTCGACCGCCAGCGGCCGGACGCCGAGCTGCGCGGCGCTCGTCCGGTCGAACCCGACGACGAGCAGCCGGTGGTGCAGCACCCACAGCGCGCCCGCCAGGACGACGACCAGGCCGCCGGCCAGCGCCAGGTCGCCGTTCGAGACGCCCAGCACGTCCCCGAAGAGCAGGCTCTGCAGGCCGGGCGGCGTCGCCGGCGAGAGCGCGAGCAGCACGCCGAGCCCGAACAGCGTCGTGACGACGATCGCCACCGCCGTGTCGCGGCCGATCACCGGCGCCCGGCCGGCGAGGGCGACCGCGATGGCGGCGACAAGCAGGCCGGCCGCCCCGCCGAGCAGCAGCGGCAGCCCCAGCAGCGCGGCGCCGACGAGCCCGGGCAGCAGCGCGTGGGCCAGCGACTCGGCGCTGTAGGCCAGCTCGAAGAACAGCAGCCAGCAGCCCAGCGCGCCGCCCGAGAGGCCGAGCAGCGCGACCTCGAGCAGCGCGCGGCGGTTCAGCGGCTCGGCCCACGGGTCCGTCAGCCAGTGCACGACCGCGTGGGTCACGCGTCGTGGGCGTGCTCGTGGTGATGGGGCGGCAGGACGACGCGGTCGGTGCCGTGGACGGCGCAGTCGATGGGCACGACGTCCCCGCCGTAGGTCGCCTCGAGCACCTCGCGGGTCAGCACGTCCGGCCCACCGAACGCCACCTGGCGGCCGTTGAGGCACAGCACGCGATCCCAGCGGCGCGCCTGCTCGACGTCGTGGCCGGCGACGAGCAGGCCGCGGCCCTCGGCCGCCAGGCGGTCCAACAGCGCCTCCAGGCGCTCGGCGCTGGCGGCGTCCAGGCCGGTGAACGGCTCGTCGAGCAGCACGACCGGCGCGTCCTGCACCAGCGCGCGGGCCACGAGCACGCGCTGGCGCTGGCCGCCCGAGAGGTCGCCGAAGCTGTCGTGCGCGCGGTCGGCCAGGCCGACGAGCGCCAGGGCGGCGCGGGCCGCGGCGCGGTCGGCGCGGCCCGGCCGCCGCCACCACGGCAGGCGCGAGACCGCCCCCATCAGCGCCACGTCGAGCGCGCTGACGGGGAAGTCGAGCCGCGAGCGCTCTGTCTGCGGGACCACCGACCGGCGCACCGGCAGGTCGAGCGCGCCGGCCAGCGGGGCCAGCTCGCCGAGCAGCGCGCGGAACAGCGTGGTCTTGCCGCCGCCGTTGGGGCCCAGCACGCCGATGCGCTGCCCGCGCGCGAGCGCGAAGCTCACGCCGGTCAGCACCGCCCGGCCGCCGTACCCCACGGCCAGGCCGTCGGCGCGCAGCAGCGTGGCGGGCGCGGCGCTCACAGCCCCGGGATCGTGCACCGCGTCCTCCCGCCGGTGAAGCCGCGCACCATCGCGTCGGCGTTGGCCCGCTCCATGGACAGGTAGGTCGCCCCCGCCGAGCCCTCCGGCCCGAGCGTGTCGCCGTACAGCGCGAGGTCCGACCGCGCGCCCGTCCGCTGCGCGATCGCCCGCGCCAGCCGCGCGTTGACCGAGCTCTCGGGGAAGACGGCCCGCACCCGCTCGCGGCGGATGACGCCCACGAGCCGCGCGACGTCCCCGGCCGAGGGCTGGGCGCTCGTGGTCTGGGACGGGATCACGGCCCCGACCACGGTGATCCCGTAGCGGTGGGCGAAGTAGCCGAACGCGTCGTGGTCGGTCACCAGCCGGCGCTGCGCCGCGGGCACCTGGGCCATGCAGCGGGCGATCCCCGCGTCCAGCGCCCGCAGGCGGGCGACGTAGGCCGCGGCGTTGCGGGCGTACGCCGCCCGCCCCGCGGGGTCGGCGGCCGCGAGCGCGTCGCGGACCTCGAGCGTCGCGGCCTCCATGTTGCGCGGGTCGTGCCACCAGTGCGGGTCGTAGCGCGAGGCCTCCGCGCCCGAGGACTGCCCGGGCAGGCGATCGGGCAGCCGCGCGGCGACGTCGAGGACCTTCGCGTCGGCGCCGCTCTGCTTGACGACGTCGGTCATCCAGCGGTCGAGGCCGTCGCCGCTGAGCACGACGACGGCGGCGCCGGCCGTGTCGAGCACGTCGTGCGGGCGCGGCTCGTACTCGTGCGGATCGGTGCTGGGCCGCAGGAGCTGGGTCACGGCGGCGCGGCGGCCGCCGACCGCCCGGACGACGTCCCCGAGCTGGGTCGTGGTGGTCACGACGCGCAGCTTGCCCGCGCCCCTGCCGCCCGCGCCGGACAAGGACCCGCAGCCGCCGAGCGCGAGCGCCAGCGCGGCCAGGAGCGCGAGCGAGCCGAGCGCGGCGGCGGGCACCCGCGGCCGGCGCCGGGCGGCGAGCAGCCTGCCGAGGGCGGCCAGCGCGAAGACGCCGCCGGCCAGGACCGCGATCGCCGCGCCGGGCGGCGCGTTGGCCTCGACCGACAGCCACAGCCCGCCGACGCCCTCGAGCGCGACCAGCGCGACGCTCGCGAGCTGCCACGGGCGCAGCCGGTCGCACCACAGGCGCGCGGTCGCCGCCGGGACGACGAGCAGCCCGGTCGCCAGGAGCGCGCCGAGCGTCGCGAGCGCCGCGACCGCGGTGAGCGCCACGAGGACCAGCAGGACGGCGTCCGGCCAGGCCGAGCGGACGCCGAGCGCGGGCGCGGTGGCCGGGTCGAAGCCGCCGATCAGCCAGCGCTGCTCGAGCAGGCGCGCCCCGCCCAGGACCAGGCAGGCGACGACCGCGGCGAAGGCGATGTCGCGCCCGTCGACGAGCAGCAGGCTGCCGAACAGCAGCGTCTCCACGTTCGCGCCCGAGCCGAAGACGTCGCTGGCCAGGATCACCCCGAGCGCCAGCGCACCGACCAGCACCAGCGCGGTCAGCGCGTCGTAGCGCTCGCGCGATCCCTCGCGGCGCGCCAGCCAGCCGACCCCCGCGGCGACGAGCAGCCCGGTCCCGGCGGCGCCCAGCGTGGCGCCGAAGCCCAGGCCGTCCGCGAGCACGAGCCCGGGGAACGCGGCGGTCCCGACCGCGTGGGCGTAGAAGGCCAGCCCGCGCAGGACGATCCAGGTGCCGATGATCCCCGCGGCCGGGGCGAGCACCAGCACCTCGACGACCCCCCGCTGGACGAACGGGAGCTGGAACGGCTCGAGCATGCCGCCCCAGACTACCGAAGATGAGATCGTGTCTCAGAGTCGGGCGGAAGACGCTCAGCCCGCGGCGAGGCCGCCCGCGCTCGCGCCGCCACCGGCCGACCCGCCACCGGCCGACCCGCCACCGGCCGACCCGCCA
>JAICJK010000350.1 GCA_025928415.1 Solirubrobacteraceae bacterium
ACCTCGAGCTGGTCGCGGCCGAACGGCACCGCGCAGACCGGCACCCCGCGGGCCAGCGCCTTCTGGGTCGCGCCCATGCCGCCGTGGGTGACCGCGCACGCTGCGCGGTCGAGGACCGGCCCGTGCGGGAGGAACCGCTCGACGCGGGCGTTGGGCGGCGCGCGGAACGCGGACGGGTCCTGCGAGGGGACCGTCGCGACGACCTCGACGTCCTCGCCGGCGAGCGCCTCCAGGGCGGCCGCGACCAGGCGGCCGTCGTCCTGGAACTCCGAGGACGTCGTGACCAGGACGATCGGGCGCTCCACGCCGGCCAGCCACGGCGGCGCCTGCGCCGGGGGCTCCCACGCGCACGGGCCGACCATGCGGATGCTCGGCGGCCAGTCCGAGCGCGGGTACTCGAACGGCTCGGCGGTCATGTAGAGCAGCAGCGGGGCGCGGACCAGGAAGTCGGCCGGGCGCTCCAGGCGCTCCAGGCCGAGGCTGTCGCGGAGGGCCTCGATCGGCGGGCGGATCGTGCGCGTCAGCGTCCCGAAGACCAGCGGCGCGAGCGCGCGGTCGCGCAGCCGGCCGAGCGGCCCGCAGGCGGGGCGCAGCCCCGGCCCGAACGGCGGGGCGTCGCGCGACGGCAGCGGCAGGGGATAGGGGCACCACGACGCCCACGGCCCGCCCCAGGCCTCGGCGGCGGCCAGGCCGCCCCAGGTCTGCACGTCGACGAGCAGCGCGTCCGGCGCCTCGTCGCCGATCGCGCGCCGCAGGTCCCCGACCTCGAGCTGCGCGCGCTGCACGAAGGTCGCCGTCGACGCGCGCAGCGCCGCGACCGACGAGCGCTTGCCGTAGTCGCTGTGCTCGAGGGCCTCGATGCCGGGGTCGATCGGCGCCGCGGCGAAGCCCCGCGAGCGCATGAGCTCGATCTCCGACGCGAGCGTCCGGACGGCGACCTCATGGCCGCGGGCGCGCAGCTCGTCGAGCACGCCGACGATCGGGAACAGGTGCCCGCGGGCGGGCGAGGTGTAGGCGAGGATGCGCGCCATCACCGCGCCCCGCGGCTGCCGGAGCGCCGGATCACGGCCTGGACGGACACGCGGGGCGACCGTAGCGCCGCTGCGTCGCGCGCGTCAAGGCGCCGCGCGACTGCGGCGGCAGCCCGCTGCGCTCTGCCGGGTTGCCGCCCTTATCGGGGCTTAGGGCACGCTGCTACCGTCGAGCGCCGATGGCCACCGCCGCCCCGACGAGGACGTGCTACCGGCACCCCAACCGGGAGACCGGAGTCTCGTGCTCCAACTGCGGGCGCCCGATCTGCCCCGACTGCATGACGCCGACGCCCGTCGGCATGCGCTGCCCGGAGTGCTCGCGCGACCGCACCCCGGTGCGGACGGTCCGGTCGATCGGGGGCGGCGCGGCGGCGGTCACGACCGTCCTCATCGTGATCAACGCGATCGCCTTCCTGGCCGAGCTGGGCACGAACAGCTCGGCGAACGGGGCGTTCTTCCGCGGCGCGCTCGACGCCCCGGACATCGCCAACGGCGAGTGGTGGCGGCTGGTCACCGGCGGCTTCCTGCACGCCAAGGGCTCGTTCGGCTTCATCCACATCGGCTTCAACATGTACCTGCTGTGGATCCTGGGGCAGATGCTCGAGCCGGCGATCGGCCGGTTGCGCTTCGCCGGCGTCTACGCGGTCGGCCTGCTGGCCGGCAGCGCGGGCGCGATCGCGGTGAACCCGAACGCGTACACCGTCGGCGCCTCCGGCGCGGTCTTCGGGCTCATGGGCGCGACGTTCTTCGAGATGCGCGCCCGCGGCATCGACCCCTTCCAGAGCGGCATCGGCGGGCTGATCCTCATCAACCTCGTGTTCTCCTTCGCCTTCTCGGGGATCTCGATCGGCGGCCACATCGGCGGGCTGATCGGCGGCTCGCTCGCCGCGCTGGCGCTGCAGGCCGCCGACCGCGCCCGGCAGCCCGCGCTGGGCTACGCCGCGCTGGTCGCGCTTGCGGCGGTGGCCGCGGTCGCGGGCGTGGTGATCGCCAACCACAACGGGCTGTAGCCGCCCGCGCCCGCGCGCGGCGGGACCGCTCTCAGCCTCCCGTCGTGAGCACCATCCGGAAGCGCGCGTCCCCGGACAGCATCCGGTCGTAGGCCTCGGCGGCGCGCTCGAGCGGCAGCGTCTCGATCCGCGGCCGGATCCCGGCGAGGTCGCTGAACGCCAGCGTGTCCTCGGAGTCCTTCGAGGTCCCCGACGCGTGGCCGGTGATCGTCCGGTTGCCGTTGATGAGCTGGACGGGGGAGACCTCGATCGGATCGGCGCCGGCTCCGACCACGACGAGCTCGCCGCGGACGCCGAGCCCGCCGATCGCCGCGGTCATCGCCGCGGCGCTCGTCACGGTCGCCAGGATGACCTTCGCGCCGCCGATGGCCTGCAGCTCGGCGGCGACGTCCGCGCTCGTCGAGTCGATGTAGTGGTGCGCGCCGAGGTCGTGGGCGAGCGCCTCCTTGTCGGTGCCGCGGGCGATCGCGACGGTCCGGAAGCCCAGGCGCGCGGCGAACTGCACGCCGAGGTGCCCGAGGCCCCCGATGCCCAGGATCGCCACGGTGTCGCCGGGCCGCGCGCCCGAGTGGCGCAGCGCGTTGTAGGTCGTGATGCCCGCGCACAGCAGCGGCGCCGCGTCGGCCGCGGAGAGCTCGTCCGGGATGCGCGCGAGGGCCTCCTCGGGCACCACGACCGCATCGGCGTACCCGCCGTCGTAGGAGATGCCGGGGATGCGCAGCGCGAGGCAGTCGACGAAGTCGCCGCGCCGGCACGGATCGCAGCGCCGGCAGATGCCGCCGAACCAGCCGACGCCCACGCGCTGCCCGGGCGCCCAGCCCGCGACGCCGTCGCCGGCGACGTCCACCACCCCGGCGATCTCGTGCCCCGGCACCCGCGGGTAGTCGATGCCGGGCCAGTGGCCCTCCTTGGTCAGCGCGTCGCTGTGGCAGATGCCGCAGGCCTGCACGGTCACGCGGACCTCCCCGCGCCCGGGCTCCGGCGCCTCGCGCTCGACGAGCTGGAAGTCCCCTCCGGCGTGGGGGACCTGGACGGCGCGGATCTTCGGCATGGGGCGGTGGATGCTCCTCGGGGTGGGGGACCGGCACTGCAGGCAGTCTCCTCCGGGCTCACGCGGGAAACGTCCGATACCGTCGGTGGTCCGTCGACGTCGACCGAGAGGAGCCCAGGGTGCTGTTCGGGCAGGAGCACGTGCAGAAGTACCGCGAGACCGACGGCGAGGTCGGCCACGACTGGCAGGGCACCACGGTGCTCATCCTCACCACCAAGGGCCGCCGGTCGGGCCAGGAGCGCTCGACGCCGCTGATCTACCAACCCTACGGCGAGGCGAACCTCGTCGTCGCCTCCAAGGGCGGCGCGGACGAGCCGCCGCTGTGGTTCACCAACCTCGAGGCCGAGCCGGAGGTCGAGGTCCAGGTCAAGGGCGACCGCTTCCGCGCGCGGGCGCGCCCGGCCACGCCGGAGGAGAAGCCGGACATGTGGCGCACCATGACCGGCACCTGGCCGGCCTACGACGAGTACCAGGCCAAGACCGAGCGCGACATCCCCGTGGTCGTCCTCGAACGGGTCTAGCCGGCCAGCAGGCGCGCGTAGAGCCCCTCGATCGCGTCGAGCATCGCGCGGGTCGAGAAGCGCGCGCGCACGTCGGCGGCCGCCGCGGCGCCGAGCTCGGCGCGGCGCTGCGGCGCGCCGGCCAGGGCGGCGAGCGCGGCC
>JAICJK010000323.1 GCA_025928415.1 Solirubrobacteraceae bacterium
CAGCAGCGCGCGGCGGTGGCGGGCGCCCGGCGCGGCGAACGGTGCGCTGGCGACCTCGGCGCCCGGGACGTCGAGCCACGAGGCGGGCGCGACGCTCACGCCGAGCCCGGCGCCGGCCAGCGCTCGGACGGTGGCCGGGTCGCCGACCTCGAACAGGCCCACCGGCCCGAAGCCGGCCTCGGCGCAGGCGGCCAGGACCGTCTCGCGCAGCGCGGACCCGGGCTCGGCCAGGATCAGCGGCAGCTCCCGCAACTGCCCGGCGGTCACCGGGCCCTCGGCCACGAGCGCCGCCCCCGGCGCCGCGAGGACCACGAGCGGCTCGTCGGCCAGCGCCGCGATCTCGACGCCGGCGGCCGCGGGCGGCGCGTCGCCGCCCGGCAGCGCGAGCACCCCCACGTCGACGGACGCCGCCTGCACGAGCGCGAGCACCTCCGCCGCGGAGCCCTGGCGCAGCGCGATGCGGATCCCCGGCCGCGCCTGGTGGAAGGCCACCAGCGCCCCCGCGAGGCGCAGCGCATCGGCGGCGGTCACCGCGACGCGCGCCACGCCGCGCACCACGCCGGCGTGCTCGTCCATCGCCCGGCGCGCCTCGGCGTCCTAGGCGAGGATCGCCTCGGCGCGCTGCGCGAGCTCCCGGCCCGCGGGCGTCGGCTCGACGCCGCGCGGCGTGCGGTGCAGCAGCGTGAGGCCGAGCTCCTGCTCCAGGCGGCGCACCTGCTGGGAGAGCGCGGACTGCGTCAGGAAGAGGTCCTCGGCCGCGCGGGTGACGTGGCCGTGCCGGACGACGGCCGCGAGGTACTCGAGCTGGCGCAGCTCCATCGCCGGCGGACCTACGGCGCGTCGAGGCCGGGGAAGTGCTCGGCGACGTGCGCCCGCAGCGCGTCGCGCACCAGGGCACGCTCGGCCCGCGTCGCCGCGCGCAGGCGCGCGAGCAGGTCCCGCTGCCCGGCGGTCTGCACGCCCGCCACCTCCCAGCGCACGGCCAGGCGCTCGAAGAGGAACTCGACCGCGCGCTGCCAGGCGTCCTCCCGCGTGGCGGCGGCCGCGCCGCGCTCGCCCTTGGCCACCGCCGCGTACTCGCGCCGCGTGCCGGGCGTCATCGTCGTGCGCAGGGTCAGGCGCGACCCGTCGGGCAGCTCGCGGACGGCCTCCGGCTCGCCGGCCTGCGCGTCCGACAGGTCGAGGTCCAGGCCGAGGTCGGCGAACGACCCGGCGCCCGGCTCGCCCGGCCCCGCCGCGCCCTTCGCGCGCCGGCGCGAGCGGCGGCCCATCAGGCGGTCCCGGCGGCGGACATGGCCAGACTCTAGAGTCCCCGCCCGCATGCCCTCCAGCACCCGCAAGCGCGAGGTCGGCCGCGGCGAGCGCGTCCTCCCGGGCGTGTGGCGGCTGCGGCTCCCGCTGCCGTGGCCCGGGGTCCCGCACTGCAACGCGTGGGCGGTCGCGGCGGGCGACGGGATCGTCCTCTTCGACACCGGCCTGCACGAGCCGGGGTCGTTCGCCAACCTCGAGCGCGCGCTGGCCCAGGTCAACCTCAAGGTCGAGCACGTCCGGCTGCTCGTGTGCACCCACGCGCACTCCGACCACTACGGCCAGGCCGCCACGATCATGGACCGGGCGGGCTGCGAGCTGTGGATGCACCCCGACCACCGGCACATGACCGAGGCCGCTGCCGATCCGGACGCGGCGCTCGAGCGCCGCCTGGAGATCGCCCGCCAGTCCGGCGTCCCCGAGCAGCCGCTGCAGGCCTACGCGGAGGCCCGCCGGCGTGGCGGTGGCTTCGGCATCGCGCGGATCGTCGAGCCCGACCGCGACCTGGTGTCGGGCGTGGAGATCGTCACCGACCTCGGGACCTGGCAGGTCCACGAGACGCCCGGGCACGCCCCCTCGCACGTCTGCCTGCACCAGCCCGAGCGGCGGCTGCTGATCTCGGGCGACCACCTGCTCGGCCGGGTCTCGCTGTACTTCGACCACGGCCACTCCCCCGACCCGGCGGGCGAGTTCCTGCGCTCGCTGGACGTCGTCGAGCGCCTCCGGGCGCGCCTGTGCCTGGCCGGCCACGGGCGCACGTTCGCGGACGTGCAGGCCCACATCGAGGCCAACCGCCGGCTCGTGCACGAGCGCCTGGCCAAGGTCGAGGAGGTCCTGCTCGCCGGGCCGCTGACCGCCTTCGACGCGGTGCCGCGCATCTACGGCGAGGCGATCACGCCGCTGAACGCGAGCTGGTGGCTCAGCGAGACCCTGTGCTATCTCGAGCACCTGGAGATCGAGCGGCGGGCGATCCGGATCCCGGGCGATCGCGGCGGGCCCGAGCGCTGGACCCTCGCCTAGCGCCTAGTCTTCCCGCCATGCGCATCGACGAGATCCTGGGGCGCGAGGACCGGCCCATCTTCTCCTTCGAGTTCTTCCCGCCCAAGACGGCCCAGGGCGAGGACAACCTGTTCCGCGCGCTGCAGGAGCTCGGGCCCATGGAGCCGGACTACGTCTCGGTGACCTACGGCGCCGGCGGCTCCACGCGCGAGAAGACCCTGGAGATCGTGTCGCGGATCAAGGCCGACTTCGGCCTGGAGGCCATGGCGCACTTCACCTGCGTGAACGCGACGACCGACGAGCTGCGCCGCACGCTCGACCAGATGCGCGAGGCGGGGCTGGAGAACGTGCTGGCCCTCCGGGGCGATCCGCCCGATGGCGCCCAGCGCTGGACCAAGACCGAGGGCGGCCTCGAGTTCTCGCGCGAGCTCATCGAGCTGCTGCGCGACGAGTACCCCCAGTTCGCGATCGGCGCCGCCGCGTTCCCGGAGACCCACATCCACGCGACCTCGCCCGAGGACGACCTGCGCTTCCTGAAGGCCAAGGTCGACGCGGGCGCGCGCTTCCTGGTCACCCAGCTCTTCTTCGACAACGCCTACTACTTCTCGTTCGTGGAGCGGGCCCGGGCGCTGGGGATCGACGTCCCGATCATCCCCGGCGTCATGCCGATCACCTCCCTGGACGGGATCAAGCGGATGACGTCGCTGTCGGGCTCCGACCTGCCCGAGGAGCTCGAGCTCGAGCTCGAGGCCCGGCGCGGCGACGACGAGGCCGTCGCCGAGCTCGGCGTCTCCTACGCGACGCTGCAGTGCTCGGACCTGCTGGCGGGCGGCGCTCCCGGCATCCACTTCTACACGCTCAACCGCTCCCCGGCGACGCGCGCGATCCTCAGCGCGCTGAAGCTGATGTCGCCGTGGAAGGTGGGCCAGCCGCTGCCGGCGCACTGACTGCGGCGCTCATAGGTCAACGTGCTTCGGCGCAGCCGAAGCACGCTCATGTCTCGACCTCGGTGATCGCCAGCCCCTCGGCCAGCGCGGGCCGGCCGTCGACGACGTAGCGGACGTCGACCGAGTCGTCCTGGCGGTAGGTCCCGATGCCCCACGCGCCCAGCAGCCAGCGCCAGCCGCTGACCCGGTCCTTGCGCAGCGCGCGCCCGAAGACCAGCGCGCCGCCGCGGACCTCGTAGTCCCGGCCCAGGTCCTGCCGCACGCCGTTGAGGTAGACCTCGAACGGCGGGCGGACGTCGGGCGGAAGCGGGACGACCGAGCGCGGCACGGGCCGAGGCTAGCGCCCGCCCCCGGGCCTACGCGCGCGGTGCCGGTGCGCGCGCGGCGCCGTGGGCCGCGTGCAGCCGCGCGGGCGTGTCGTCGTCGAAGCCGGCGAAGAAGCTGCCGAGCTCGTCGGCCAGCGCGCCCATCGACGGCGCGGCGAACAGGATCGGCTGGTAGGTCGTGATGTCGTAGGGCAGCGTGCCCATCGCGTGGACGTCGAAGGGGCGGATCTCCATGTGGCGGAACTCCTCGATCTCGCCGTAGCTCGACAGGATCCCGGCGCCGTAGGCCCGCAGCTCGCCGTCCTCCCACAGCACGCCGAACTCGATCGTGAACCAGAACACGTCGGCGAGGAACTGCAGCGCCTCGGCGGTCTGC
>JAICJK010000208.1 GCA_025928415.1 Solirubrobacteraceae bacterium
CGTTGGCGTTCTTCGGGTCGGGCGGAGTCATCGGCGGAATGATCCCAGGTCGCCCCGTCGCAACCTGAAACCGCGCGGCGTTTCACCGGTAGTAGTCCCGGATGCCCGGAGAACGGCGCCGCGATCGTCGTTGACTTCAAAAAGTGAAGCGCCTACCATCAGCGACCTTACGGTCGAGCGCTACGGTGGGGTGAGTTGACGGCCCGCAGCCATCGCTCGGACGTCCTCAAGGCAAGCTCAGGGAAGTCGGCTGGAAGCCCTCGGACCGGCGAACGAAACGGACGCGCATGTCAGTAGTGGAACTGCAGGAACTCGAAGAGATCAAGGGGCTGCTGGCCAAGGGGCAGCAGGTCGGCGTGCTCACGTACGCCGAGATCGCCAAGGCGGTCTCCGAGATCGACCTCGACGAAGCCGACGTCGAGGACCTCCACGGCTTCCTGGAGAAGTCGGAGATCGAGCTGGTCGAGGAGATCGACCCCGCCACGGCGGCGGCCAACGAGGTCGAGCGCGCCCCGGACAAGCGCCGGGGCCGGCGCCAGTCCAAGGCGACGCTGGACCTCAAGCCGGACATGACGACGGACTCGCTGCAGCTGTTCCTCAAGGACATCGGCAAGGTCCGGCTGCTCACCGCGCAGGAGGAGGTCGACCTCGCCAAGCGCATCGAGCGCGGCGACCTCGACGCCAAGCAGAAGATGGTCGAGTCCAACCTGCGCCTGGTCGTCTCGATCGCCAAGAACTACCGCAACCAGGGCCTGCCGTTCCTCGACCTGATCCAGGAGGGGACGCTCGGCCTCGTCCGCGCCGCGGAGAAGTTCGACTACCGCAAGGGCTTCAAGTTCTCGACCTACGCGACGTGGTGGATCCGCCAGGCCATCGCGCGCGCGCTCGCGGACAAGGCCAGGACGATCCGCATCCCCGTCCACGTCGTCGAGAAGCTCAACAAGATCGGCCGCGCCGAGCGCAAGCTGGTCACCGAGCTCGGGCGCGAGCCCACCGCGGAGGAGATCGCCGAGGTCACCGGCATCGAGCCCGAGGAGGTCGAGTCGATCAAGCGCTCCGCGCAGGCGCCCGTCTCCCTCGAGAAGCCCGTGGGCGACGAGGAGGAGTCGGAGTTCGGCCAGTTCATCGCCGACGAGCGCGCGGAGTCCCCGTACGAGCGCGCCGCCGAGATCCTGACCAAGGAGGCGCTGCGCGAGGCGCTGGAGAACCTCTCCTACCGCGAGCGCCGCGTGCTCGAGCTCCGCTACGGGCTCGGCGGTGAGCACCCCCGCACGCTCGACGAGGTCGGCCGCACGTTCAACGTGACGCGCGAGCGGATCCGCCAGATCGAGAACCAGTCGCTGAAGAAGCTGCAGTCGCTCGCGGAGGCGCAGAAGCTCCGCGATGTCGCGTAGCACATCGTTGATCGCGTAGCACATCGTCGATCGCGTAAGCACATCGTCGATCGCGTAGCGCCGCGCGACCACGAGCTGGTGACGGAGGGCCCGGGCGACCGGGCCCTCCGTCGTGTTGCGCGCCACTGATCTCAAGTCCCCGGGCGCACGTCCGATCCAGCGGGGGAGATGTTCGACATCGACAACGCCCTGCGCCTGCTCGTCGCCACCGGCGGCTCCGACCTGCACCTCAAGGTGCCGTCGCGGCCCCTGATCCGCGTCGACGGCCTGCTCAAGCCGATCGAGGGCCTCCCCGAGCTGACCGCGGAGGACACCGAGGCGGCCGTCCGCCACATCCTCGACGACCCGGTGAAGCTCGCGGAGTTCGTCGAGGACCACGAGGTCGACTTCTCCTACGCGATCGAGGGAGTCGCGCGCTTCCGCGTCAACGCCTTCCGCCAGCGCGGCTGGGCCTCGCTGGTCATCCGCGCGATCCCCGCGGCGATCCAGACGATCGACGACCTCAACCTGCCGCCGGTGATCCGCGAGCTCGCCGAGGAGGAGCGCGGCATCGTGCTGCTCACCGGCACGACCGGCTCGGGCAAGTCGACGACGCTCGCCGCGATGATCGACCACATCAACGCGACGCGGTCCAAGCACGTCATGACGATCGAGGACCCGATCGAGTTCCTGCACACCGACAAGCTGTCGGCGATCAACCAGCGCGAGGTCGGGGCCGACACGGCGTCGTTCAAGCGCGCGCTGCGCCGCGTCCTGCGCCAGGACCCCGACGTGATCCTCATCGGCGAGATGCGCGACGAGGAGACCGTCCACACCGCGCTGTCCGCGGCGGAGACCGGGCACCTCGTCTTCTCGACCGTCCACACCGTGGACGCCGCCGAGACCGTCAACCGCCTGATCGACTTCTTCCCGCCGCACATGCATCAGCAGGTCCGCGCGATGCTCGCCGGCACGCTGAAGGGCGCCGTCTCCCAGCGCCTGGTCCCCGCGGCCGAGGGCCGCGGCCGCGTCGCCGTCTGCGAGGTCCTGCGCATGACCGGCCGGGTCCGGGACATGATCATGGACCCCAAGCAGACCGGGAAGCTCAACGAGGTCATCTCCGACGGCGGCTACTACGGGATGCAGACCTTCGACCAGGCGCTGTTCGGCCACCTCAAGGCCGGCCGGGTGACGATGGAGCAGGCCGTGCAGGCCGCCACCAGCCCGCACGACTTCAAGCTGCTCGTGGCCGCCGACGGCCGCCGCGGCACGACGATGGACGACCTGGCCGAGGCCGAGACCAAGCGCTCGGCGAACGCCGGCGCCCCGGCCGGAGCCGCCCTGCGCTGAGCGCGCTGGGCGGGCGGTCCGCCCCCTTCCCGCGGCGCGGTGCGCGCCGTAGGGTCGGGTCATGCAGACGACCCTCGCCCAGTTCTCCGAGACCGCGTCCACGGACGCGTTCTCGCTGCAGAACCACAAGCTGCTCAAGGTCTCGCTGGCCGGCCGCACGGTCCAGGCCAAGCTCGGGTCGATGGTCGCCTACCAGGGCGACGTGACCTTCGAGCACGCGGGCTCCGGCGGGATGGGCCGCCTGGTCAAGAAGGCGCTGACGGGCGAAGGGCAGTCGCTGATGAAGGCGAGCGGCAGCGGCGAGCTGTTCCTCGCCGACCAGGCCCAGGACATCCACCTGCTGCGCCTGGAGGGCGACGCCATCACGGTCAACGGCCCGAACCTGCTCGCGTTCGAGGCGGGGATCGACTGGGACATCCAGCGCATCAAGGGCGCGAGCGGGATGCTGGGCGGCGGCCTGTTCAACACGGCGCTGCAGGGCACCGGCTGGGTGGCCGTCCTCTCCGACGGGCCGCCCGTCCTGCTCGACGTCGGCGGAGCGCCGACGTACGCCGACGCGCAGGCCGCGATCACCTGGTCGTCCGGCGTGACGACGTCGCTCAAGACCGACGTGAAGCTGTTCAAGAGCCTCACGGGCCGCAGCTCGGGCGAGACCGTGCAGATGGCCTTCGGCGGCGAGGGCTGGGTCCTCGTGCAGCCGTCGGAGGGCCGCGTGGGTCGCGAGCCGGACTCCGGCAGCGGCTCGAACAGCGGCCTCGGCTCGCTGCTCGGCAACTAGGGCCGGGATCCAGGCAGCCGCCCAGGCTCCCCAGGCGGCACTTCACTTGGTAAAGTCTTGACCAGATGCCCGTCGATGAAACCTGTCCCGTGTGCCGTACCGCCGACATCGTGTGCGGGAAGTGGACCCTGCTGCTCGTGCGCGACCTCGCCGAGGGCCGCTCGCGCTTCTGCGAGCTCGAGCGCTCGCTGAGCGGCATCAGCCCCCGGACGCTCTCCCTGCGCCTGCGCGCGCTGGAGGAGGAGGGCATCGTCGAGCGCATGACCTATCCCGAGGTCCCGCCGCGCGTCGAGTACGCGCTGACCGACAAGGGCCTGGCGCTGCTGCCGATCATCGAGGACATGCGCGACTACGGCAGCCGCTGGCTCGGTGCGGACTGCGCCGCGGAGCCCGAGGCGGGCGACGTGGTCGTCGCCGCCGCGTAGGCGCCGCCCGCCCACGCGGGCCGACGCGAGGCGCACCCGCCGGCGGGCGCCCGCCGCGGGCGATCAGCCCGTGAAGCGCCCCGCACGCAGCACGGCCCGCGGCACGCGCCCCACCGCCTCGGACTGCGGGTGCACGCCGGCGCGCAGCCGGCGGACCTCCCGCCGCCGGGCGTAGGAGATCACCGAGACCGCGTCGCCCTCGCGCAGGCCGACGTGCCCGCGGTGCAGCGCGGTCGGCCCCCGGTCGGCGACGAAGCAGCGGCGGCCGTCGGTGCTCGTGACCGCCTCGCCCGGGGCCGGGGCGACGGGGATCAGCGTCCGGCGCCGCGGGTGGGCGAGGGGGACGAGCGCCACGTAGCCGGAGATCGTGCCCGCGTCGCAGACCAGCCGCCCGTCGCCGGAGACGGCGATCCCGTGGTGCGCGGCCTTGTTGGGGTACTGGTCCTTGGGCAGCGCGAGGGCGGCCGGGCTCAGCGGGAGCGCGACGGTCCGGACGGTGCGGCCCGTGCGCAGGTCGAGCACGGTGAAGCCGCTGAAGTACGAGAGCTGCAGGACGACGTCGTGCGTCCGCGGCACGAAGGCGAACGGCCGCACGCCGGCGCCGAAGCGGTAGGTGCGCAGGACCCGCAGCGTCCGCGGGTCGGCGACCGTCAGCAGGTGGCTGCCGTGGTCGGCGCCGAACGGCGCGAGCTGGTCGCCGAGGCTGCCGCTGAGCAGCTCGCGCCCGTCCGGGGAGAAGGCCAGCACGTGCGGGTAGTCGCCGGCCTCGTAGCTGCCGGCGATCGCGTGCGAGCGGGTGTCGATCGCGTAGACCCGGGTCCCGGGCAGCGACGTCGCGAACAGGCGGCGGCCGTCCGGTGAGACGGCCAGGTGGTCGGCGCGCACGCTGGGCAGGTCCACGCGCCAGCGCAGGCGCCGCGTGGCCAGGTCGAAGGCGGCGACGTCGCCGAGGTAGCCGCGCGAGACGTAGAGCGTCCGGCCGCCCGGCGAGAGGGCGACCTCCTGCGCGTAGTTCAGCTCGCCGCGCGCCCGGATCACCGCGGGGTAGGTGGCGGCCTTGCCCGGGTCGCGCGGCGTGCTGCCGTCCGGGATGAGGTCGAGCGGCCGGCCGAGGCGGCGGAGCGTCCGCTGGTCGATCAGGTCGGCGGTGCCGTCGTAGCTGTTGCCGACCACGAGGACGTCCCGCATCGCGCGGTGCGCGGAGGCGCCCGCGGCCGGCGGGGCCAGGGCCGCAGCGGCGGCGGCACAGGCCAGCGCGGCCCCGCTGACGGCGGCGCGACGCAGCGGCGCTCGCAGGCGCGTGGGCAGGGCGCGCGATCC
>JAICJK010000011.1 GCA_025928415.1 Solirubrobacteraceae bacterium
CCGCGGATGCCCTTCATCACGCGGGCGGGCCAGGCGGAGGCGCCGATGGAGCCCGGCGCGCGCTTGTTGTGCGAGCCGTGGGACTTCGGCCCGCTCGAGAAGTTGTGGCGCTTGATCGTGCCCTGGAAGCCCTTGCCCTTCGACGTCCCGGAGATCTTCACGCGCTGCCCGGCCTCGAACGCCTCGACCGTGACCGTCTCGCCGACCTGCAGCTCGCCGGCCTCGTCGCGGAACTCGGCCAGGTGGCGGTGCGGGCCGGCGTCGGCCTTCTTCAGGTGGCCCAGCTCGGCCTTGGTCAGGTGCTTCTCCTTGGCGATCCCGAACGCGAGCTGGACGGCGTTGTAGCCGTCGCGATCGCCGGCGCGGATCGCCGTGACCGGACACGGCCCGGCCTCGAGGACGGTGACGCGCTCGACGCGGCCGTCCTCCAGGAAGAGCTGGGTCATGCCGAGCTTCTTGGCGAGGATCGCGGGCATGCTCAGCCGACCAGCTTGATCTCGATGTCGACGCCGGCGGGCAGGTGGTCGAGGCGCTGGAGCGAGTCGACGGTCTTCGGCGTCGGCTGGTGGATGTCGATCAGCCGCTTGTGGGTCCGGATCTCGAAGTGCTCCTGGGAGTCCTTGTCCTTGAACGGGGACCGGATGACGGCGTAGACGTTCTTCTCCGTCGGCAGCGGCACGGGGCCGGACACGGTCGCGCCGGTGCGGGTCGCCGTCTCGACGATCTCCTTGGCCGCGGACTCGATGGCCGACGTGTCGTAGGCCTTGAGCCGGATGCGGATCTTGTTCTGGGTGGCGGTCGCCATGGGTTCTCTCGCGTCTTTCCGTCTGCCGTCTGGTGTGTGCTTCCGGGGTGTGTCTCTGTGCGCAGTTCGGCGCGCGGAGCAGTTGCTGCCGCGCGCCGAAGGCGGGGCGGGCGGGTCCGATCTCTCAGGGCCCGCCCCTGGTCGTATCCGTCGGGGTGTCCTGCCCTACTTGATGACTTCGGTCACGACGCCCGAGCCGACCGTCCGGCCACCCTCGCGGATCGCGAAGCGCAGGCCGGCGTCCATGGCGATGGGCTGGATCAGCTCGATCTCCATCTGGACGTTGTCGCCGGGCATGACCATCTCGACGCCCTCGGGCAGCTTGGCCGAGCCGGTGACGTCGGTGGTCCGGAAGTAGAACTGCGGCCGGTAGCCCGTGAAGAACGGCGTGTGGCGGCCGCCCTCCTCCTTCTTGAGGACGTAGACCTCGGCCTTGAAGTGCGTGTGCGGGGTGATCGACCCCGGCTTGCACAGCACCTGGCCGCGCTCGATGTCCTCGCGCTTGGTGCCTCGGAGCAGGCAGCCGACGTTGTCGCCGGCCTCGCCCTGGTCGAGGATCTTGCGGAACATCTCGACCCCGGTGACGACCGTCGTCGTCGTGTCGCGGATGCCCACGATCTCGACGTTGTCGCCCGTGTTGACGATGCCCTGCTCGATGCGGCCGGTCGCCACCGTGCCGCGGCCCGTGATCGAGAAGACGTCCTCGACCGGCATCAGGAACGGCTTGTCCAGCTCGCGGACGGGCTCGGGGATGTAGGAGTCGAGCTGCTCGGCGAGCTCGAGGATCTTGCCCTTGTACTCCTCGTCGCCCTCGAGCGCCTTCAGCGCCGAGCCGATCACGAACGGGATGTCGTCGCCCGGGAAGTCGTACTCGGACAGCAGCTCCCGCACCTCGACCTCGACGAGCTCCAGGAGCTCCTCGTCGTCGACCATGTCGGCCTTGTTGAGGAACACGACGATGTAGGGCACGCCGACCTGGCGGGCGAGCAGGATGTGCTCGCGCGTCTGGGGCATCGGGCCGTCGGCCGCGGACACCACGAGGATCGCGCCGTCCATCTGCGCCGCCCCCGTGATCATGTTCTTCACGTAGTCGGCGTGGCCGGGGCAGTCGACGTGCGCGTAGTGGCGGTTCTCCGTCTGGTACTCGACGTGGGAGGTCGCGATCGTGATGCCGCGCTCCTTCTCCTCGGGCGCGTTGTCGATCTCCGCGAAGGAGCGCGCCTCGCCGCCCATCTTCTCCGCGAGGACGGTGGTGATGGCAGCGGTCAGCGTCGTCTTGCCGTGGTCGATGTGACCGATCGTGCCGACGTTGACGTGCGGCTTGCCGCGCTCGAACTTCTCCTTTGCCACTTCTGTTCGCTCCTCTTCAGTCTCGTTCGGGGAATCCGCGTAGGCGAACCCCTCCAAGCTATCGAATATGGACGGCGCGCCGTCGTCCGGCCGACTAGGCCGGGACGGGCTCTCCGGTCCGCCCCTCGGCGATCTTGTCCGCCAGGTTCGGCGGGACCTCCTCGTACCTCTCGAACTGCATGGTCGAGCTCGCCCGGCCCTGCGTGTTGGAGCGCAGGTCGGTGACGTACCCGAACATCTCGCTGAGCGGCACGTAGGCCGTCACGGCGAGGGCGTTGCCCTGCCGCTCCTGGCCCTCGATGCGGCCCCGCCGGCGGGACAGGTCGCCGATGACGTCGCCGAGGAACTCCTCCGGCGTCGTGACCGTGACCTTGAACACCGGCTCGAGCAGCACCGGCTTGGCGCGGCGCGTGGCCTCCTTGAACGCGAGCGAGCCCGCGACCTTGAAGGCGATCTCCGAGGAGTCCGTCTCGTGGTACTTGCCGTCCGTGAGGGTCACGCGGATGTCGACCATGGGATAGCCGGCCTTCACGCCGGTCTGCATGGCCTCCGAGCAGCCCTTCTCGACCGCGGGGATGAACTCGATCGGGACCGAGCCGCCCTTGATCTTGGACACGAAGTCGAAGCCCTCGCCGGGGATCGGCTCGACGTTGATGTAGACGACGCCGTACTGGCCCGAGCCGCCCGTCTGCTTGACGAACTTGCCCTCGACCTTCTCGGCCGTCCCGCGGATGGTCTCGCGGTAGGAGACCTGCGGCTTGCCGACGTTGGCCTCGACGTGGAACTCGCGGCGCATGCGGTCCACCAGGATCTCGAGGTGCAGCTCGCCCATGCCGGAGATCTCGGTCTGCCCGGTCTCCTCGTTGGTCTGCACCACGAAGGTGGGGTCCTCCTCGGCCAGGCGGCCCAACGCGACCGACATCTTCTCCTGGTCGGACTTCGTCTTGGGCTCGACGGCGACCTTGATGACCGGCTCGGGGAACGTCATCGACTCGAGCTTGATCGGCTTGTCCGGCGCGCACAGCGTGTCGCCGGTGACGATCTGCTTGATGCCGACGCCCGCCGCGATGTCCCCGGAGTAGACCTCGGAGACCTCCTCGCGGTCGTTGGCGTGCATCATCAGCAGCCGCCCGACGCGCTCGGTCTTGCCCGAGCCGACGTTGAGGATCCGCCCGCCGGCCTCGAGCTTGCCCGAGTAGACGCGGAAGTACGTGAGCTTGCCCACGAAGGGGTCGGCCATGATCTTGAACGCCAGCGCGCTGAACGGCGCGGAGTCGCTCGGCTCGCGGGTGGCGGGCTCGCCGTCCGAGCCGTCCCGGTTGGGGACGAAGCCCTCCATCGGCGGGACGTCGAGCGGCGAGGGCAGGTAGTCGAGGACCGCGTCGAGCAGCGGCTGGACGCCCTTGTTCTTGAAGGCCGAGCCGCAGAAGACGGGCGTCATCGCGATCGCCAGCGTGGTCGCGCGGATCGCGCGCTTGAGCGCGTCGGCCTCGACGTGGCCGTGCTCGAGGTAGGCCTCGGCGATCGCGTCGTCGTGGGTCGAGACGACGTCGATCAGGTGCTCGCGGGCCTCGGCGGCGGCGTCGGCGTACTGCTCGGGGATCTCGACGACGTCGAGCTCCTTGCCCAGGTCGTCCCTGTAGAGGATCGCCTTCATCCCGATGAGGTCGATGATGCCCTCGAACTCGGCCTCGGAGCCGATCGGGAGCTGGACGGGGACGGCGTTCGCGCCGAGGCGCTCGACCATGGTCTCCACGGAGCGCTCGAAGTTCGCGCCCATGCGGTCCATCTTGTTGATGAAGGCGATGCGCGGGACGTTGTACTTGTCGGCCTGGCGCCAGACGGTCTCGGACTGCGGCTCCACGCCGGCGACCGAGTCGAACAGCGCGATCGCGCCGTCGAGCACCCGCAGCGAGCGCTCGACCTCGACGGTGAAGTCGACGTGCCCGGGCGTGTCGATGATGTTGATGCGATGGTCGCGCCACTCGCAGGTGGTGGCGGCCGAGGTGATGGTGATCCCCCGCTCCTGCTCCTGCTCCATCCAGTCCATCGTGGCGGCGCCCTCGTGGACCTCGCCGATCTTGTAGGTGCGCCCCGTGTAGTAGAGGATGCGCTCCGTGGTGGTGGTCTTGCCGGCGTCGATGTGCGCCATGATCCCGATGTTGCGGGTCTTCTCGAGTGGGAACTTGCGTGGCATGGATCAGCTCTTGGACGGGGGTGGGGACATAAGAAACGGGCCCATCGGGCCCGCACACACCACAGGGTCTCACTGCCTGTCGTGGCGCTATGTGCCCGTGGTCTCCATCGTGCGCGGTGTGCCGCTCCGGGAAGCGCGCGCGTGAGCGCCGGCGCACCTGGAGCGAGGGGACACGATAGCAGTTCCCGCCCGGCCGATCGGGCGCCCGGACGGCGCCCCGGGGGCGTCCCGGTGCGCGCCGCGGCCGTGCGGGCGGCGCTCGCGCTGCTGGGCGCGGCGGGCGGCGTCATGCTCATCGCGTCGACCTTCGCCACCGTGATCCAGATCAAGGTGCTCACGGTCACCCGCGTATCCGGGCAGGACACCGCGATCAGCGGCTCGGACCTCCACGGCCCGGCGCTGGCGATCCTCGGCGCGTTCGCCCTGGTGGTCGCGGCCGCGGCGCTGCGCGGGGCGCGCACCGCGATGCTCGCCCTCGCGCTGTGCGGGGTGGCGGCGGTGGCGGTGGCCGGCCTGCGCGACGGCAGCCGGCTCGGCGACACCGGCGCGGTCGGGCGGCAGTACGCCGACGCGACCGCCGACGCGGCGACCGGGTTCTACCTCGAGACCCTCGCCGGCGTGCTGCTCATCGCCGCGGGCGGCGGGCTGCTGCTTATCGGCGGCCCGCGCCGCCGCAGCTAGCGCTGCCTACCAGCGGTAGTGCGCGAAGGCCTTGTTGGCCTGCGCCATGCGGTAGATGTCGTCCTTGCGCTTGAACGCGCCGCCCTGCGAGCTCTGGGCGTCCAGCAGCTCGTTGGCCAGGCGCTGGGCCATGGTCTTCTCGCGGCGCTGGCGCGCGAACTCCACCAGCCAGCGGACGGCCAGCGTGCGCGCGCGGCGCGCGGGGACCTCGACCGGCACCTGGTAGGTGGCGCCGCCGACGCGGCGGGAGCGGACCTCGAGCGCGGGGGTCAGCGCCTTGATGGAGGCCTCGAGCTGCTCGACCGGGTCCTTGCCCGTACGCTCGGAGATGATCGACAGCGCGTCGTAGACGATCGCCTCGGCGGTCGACTTCTTGCCGTCGAGCATCACCTTGTTGACGACCTGCTGGACCAGGCGCGAGCGGTGGACGGCGTCCGGCTCGATCGTCCGGATCTGGGCGGTGTTGCGGCGGGGCATCGCTACTTCCTCTTGACGCCGTACTGCGACCGCGCCTTCTTGCGGTCGTTGACGCCGGAGGCGTCGAGCGTGCCGCGGACGACCTTGTAGCGCACGCCCGGCAGGTCCTTGACGCGGCCGCCGCGCACGAGCACGACGGAGTGCTCCTGCAGGTTGTGGCCCTCGCCGGGGATGTAGGCCGTGACCTCGATCCCGCCCGAGATGCGCACGCGCGCGACCTTGCGCAGCGCGGAGTTCGGCTTCTTCGGCGTGGTCGTGTACACGCGAGTGCACACGCCGCGGCGCTGGGGGGCGGCGACCTTCTTCTTGCGCCCCTTGCCGGACTTCAGGCCGGGCGTCGAGAGCTTCTTGGTCTTGGCCTGGCGTCCCTTGCGGACGAGCTGACTGGTCGTAGGCATGCGACGCGGCATGGTAGCAGCGCCCCCGTCCCCGGCCCCCCGCCGCCTGCGCCGCCGCGCGGCGCCGAGGGCCGCCGTGCTCAGGCTGCGGCGACGGCGGCCAAGGCCTCCTGGGGCGGGGTGAACTCGAGGCCCTGGTCGCGGGCGACCGGCTCGTAGGTCAGGCGGCCGGCGGCGACGTTGAGGCCCTTCATGAAGCCTCCGTCGGCGCCCAGCGCGGCGTGGACGCCCTGGCCGGCGAGCTTGATGACGTAGGGCATCGTCGCGTTGGTGAGGGCGTAGGTCGAGGTGATCGGGACCGCCCCGGGCATGTTGGCCACGCAGTAGTGCGTGATCCCGTCGACCTCGTAGGTCGGGTCGCTGTGGGTGGTGGCGTGCGAGGTCTCGAAGCAGCCGCCCTGGTCGATCGACACGTCGACGAGCACCGCGTTGCGCTTCATCAGCCCGAGCTGCGCGCGCGTGATCACGTGCGGCGCCTTGGCGCCGTGGACCAGCACCGCCCCGACCACGAGGTCCATCTCGGGCAGGCGCTGCTCGATCTCCAGCGTCGAGGCGTAGCAGGTCGAGCAGCGGCCGTTGAGCAGCACCTCCAGCTCGCGCAGCCGGTCGATGGAGCGGTCGTAGACGTAGGTCTCCGCGCCCATCCCGATCGCGATCTCGGCCGCGTTCTGGCCGACCACGCCGCCGCCGATCACCATCACCTTGCCCGCCGCGACGCCGGGCACGCCGCCGAGCAGCAGCCCGCGGCCGCCGAGCGGCTTCTCGAGCATGAAGGCCCCCGCCTGCGTGGCGATCTTGCCGGCCACCTCGCTCATCGGGGCCAGCAGCGGCAGCCGGCCGCGGCCGTCCTCGACCGTCTCGTAGGCCACGCACGTCGCCCCCGACTCCACCAGCCCGCGGGTCAGCGCGGGGTCCGGGGCCAGGTGCAGGTAGGTGAACAGCGTGTGGTGCGGGCGCAGCCGCGCCACCTCCCCGGGCTGGGGCTCCTTGACCTTGACGAGCAGCTCGGCGCCCTCGAAGACCGCCTCGGCGTCCGCGACGATCGTCGCGCCCTGGGCGGCGTAGTCCTCGTCGGCGATCGCGGAGCCCTCCCCCGCCCCGGCCTGCACGAGCACCTCGTGCCCGTCCTGGGTGAGCTCGCGCACCCCGGACGGCGTCATGCCGACCCGGTACTCGTCCGTCTTGATCTCGCTGGGCACGCCGACGCGCATGTGGTCAGACCTCGCTGGTGGTGGTGTGGTGACGGTGCTGGGCGGATGGACGCGGGGCGATCTCCCGCCCCCGCAGCGCCAGCCAGAACTCGATCCGGTCTCGGGCGAAGCTCAGGTCGCGGCCGGTGAGCTCCTCGATCTTGCGGATCCGGTAGCGCAGCGTGTGGCGGTGGCAGTACAGCCGGCGGGCGGCGGCCTCCCACTGGCCGTTGGACTCGATGAACGCCTCCAGCGACCGCATCAGCTCGCCGCCGTAGTGGCCCTCGCCCTGCTCGATCGGCCCGAGCAGCGAGTCGCAGTACAGGCGCAGCGCGTCGTTGTCCTGCAGGGAGAGCAGGAGCTGGAAGGAGCCGAGATCGCGGAACGTCGCCACGCGGCGCGCGGGGGCCGGGCCGCCGCCGTGGCCGTTGGCCGCGCCGTTGGCCTCGGCGGGGCCGGGAGGGCCGCCGAGCGTGCGGGCCTCCAGCGCGCAGCGCGCCTCGTGGAAGGTCTCGCGGGCGCGCCCCAGCGGGACGGCGCGGCCGGCGCCGGCGACCGGCGGCGCCCCGAGCGTCTCGCTCACGCGGGCGTGGAGGCGCTCGGCCAGCTCGAAGAGCTCGTCGTCGAGGAAGCCCGGCATCAGCGCGCACGTCGAGTCGCCGGACGTGGCCACCAGCCCGCTGACCGCCTCGTCGCGCAGCGCGGCCCCGAGCGCGGCCTCGCAGGCCACGGCCTGGCCGCGGCTGCCGGGCACCTGGACCACCAGCGCCGTGACGCGGCCGCCCAGCCCGAACGGCTCCAGGCGCCGGGCCAGCTCGGCGCCCTCGAGCTCGCCGCTGACGACCTCGTCGAGGACGTCGCCGGCCAGCCGGCGCTCGGTGCTGTCGGCGACGCGGCGGCGCAGGAGCTCGAGCGCGACGGCGGTGACGGACTGGTGCAGGACCAGGCGGTCGAACTCCGACAGGCCGCCGGCGTCCTTGACGGCCACCAGCCAGGCCTGGGGCAGCCCCTTGCCGACCGGGGCGTCGGAGGCCGCGACGGGCAGGGCGAGCGCGTGCGGCGCGAGCCGCGGGCTGCCGGGCACGAAGCCCCGCGAGTCGCCACGGCGCGCGCGCTCGCGCAGCTCGGCGGCGACCTCCTGCACGGCCGCGTCGTCGAGCTCGCGCCGGAAGGTGTGGCGGGCCTGGGGCTCGCCGCGCCCGTCGAAGACGAGCGCGGCCCCGCCGATGAGGGCGGCGATCGCGGCGGCGATGGCCTCCAGCCCGCGCTCGCTCAGGACGATGCGCTGGAGACGCTCCTGCGCCGCGATCGAGCGCTGCAGGACCGCGTACTGCTCGTTGACCAGCCGCGTGAAGGCCTTCTCGGTCACCGCGATGAACGGCGTGTCGTAGGGCACCTCGACCAGCGGGAAGTCCCGCTCGGCGGCGGCGGCCACGAGCGCCTCCGGCACGCGGTCGTGGGCGAAGCCGACCCCCAGGCCGAGCCCCGCCAGGCCGTGGTCGGCCAGGCGGTGCACGAAGGCGCGCTGGTCCGCGGCGCTCTCGAGCCCCATCCCGGTGGTCAGCAGCAGCTCGCCGCCGGACAGCCACGGGGTGGGGTCCGCGAGCTCGGAGATGTGCACCCACCGCACGGGGACGTCGAGGTTCGCCTCGCCCGCGAGCACGGCCACGTCGAGATCGCGCAGCAGGTCCCGGACGGTGAGCATCGCCGCCGGCTCCGCCTACCCGAGCATCCGCGCGGACGCCTCTTCGAGCACCGGCCGCAGGACGGCCTCGATCTCGGCGAACTGCTCGGGGCCGGCGATCAGCGGCGGGGCGAGCTGGATGACGGGATCGCCGCGGTCGTCGGCGCGGCAGATCAGGCCGCGCTCGAACAGGGCGCCGCTGAGGAACCCGCGCAGCAGCGTCTCGGACTCCTCGGCGGAGAACGTCTGCCTGGTCTCGCGGTCCTTGACCAGCTCGATCGCCTGGAAGTACCCGGCGCCGCGCACGTCGCCGACGATCGGCAGGTCGCGCAGCGACTCGAGCATCGCGCGGAAGGCCGGCTCGTGCTCGCGGACGTTCTCGAGGATCCCCTCGTGCTCGAAGACGTCGAGGTTGGCCATCGCGACCGCCGCGCACATCGGGTGCCCGCCCCACGTGAAACCGTGGGCGAACGAGGCGCTGCCCTGCAGGAACGGCTCCATCACGCGGTCGGTGGCGATCACCGCGCCCATCGGCGCGTAGGACGAGGTCAGCCCCTTGGCGGTCGTGATGAGGTCGGGCTGATAGCCGTAGCGCTCGGCGCCGAAGTACTCGCCCAGGCGCCCCCACGAGCAGATGACCTCGTCGGAGATGAGGAGCACGTCGTGCTCGTCGCAGATCTCCCGCAGCCGCTGGAAGTAGCCGTCGGGCGGCGTGAGGCAGCCGCCCGCGTTCTGGACCGGCTCGGCGATGACGGCCGCGACGGTGTCGGGGCCCTCGAACTCGATGCGCCTGGCGAAGGCCTCGGCGAGGTTCTCGGCGCCGTAGCCGGGCGCCAGGCGGTAGAGGTTCGTGTTGGCGACGTGGCAGCCGCCCGGCGTGAACGGCTCGTAGGGCTGGCGCAGGTTCGTGATGCCGGTGGCCGCCAGCGCCCCGAGCGTGGTGCCGTGGTAGGCGGTCTCGCGGGCGATGATCTTCGTCTTGTTCGGGTGGCCGGTGAGCTTGTGGTAGTGGCGGACCAGCTTGATCGCCGACTCGACGGACTCCCCGCCGCCGGAGGTGAAGAAGACGCGGTTGAGATCGCCGGGGGCCAGCCGCGCGATGCGGGCGGCGAGCTCGATCGCACGCGGGTGGGCGTAGGACCAGGTCGTGAAGAACCCGAGCTCCTTGGCCTGGTCGGCGCCCGCCTGGGCGACGTCGTGGCGGCCGTGGCCGATGTTCACGCAGAACAGCGCGCTGAGCCCGTCGAGATAGCGCTTGCCGTGCTCGTCCCAGACGTAGCAGCCGTCGCCCCGGGTGATGATGGGGATCTCGTGGGCGTCGTCGTAGGCGCCCATCCGGCTGAAGTGCATCCACAGGTGCCGCCGGGCCTGCTCCTGCAGGCTCGCGGTCGCCGTCTGATGCGTCGTCGCCATGGTCCGGGCCCCTCGTCGCTTGTCCGATCCGCCGGACGGCCGATCGTTTCGTACAAGTCGAGACGCTAGCGGGGCCCAGGAGCCGCGTGTTCATACAGATCGGCGCAACTTCCGGCGGGCCCCCGGACAGATGGGCGCCGCGGGCGGCGGAGCGGCTGAGAGGCCCGCTACGCCGTGGCGGGCGCGGCGCCGGCCGAGCGCAGCGGCGCCGGCATGAGCGCGGAGGCGGCGATGACCATCACGAAGGCGACGGCCTGGAGGACGATGCCGAGCACGTCGCTGGGCATCGGGTCGCCGAAGACGATGATGCCGCCGGCCACGCCGGCGATGTTCGCGGCGGTGCCGGTGACCGCGATGACCGGGACGGCGTCGCCGTCCTGCAGCCCGCGGGCGGAGGCGTAGAAGGCGGCGATCGAGGCCGCCACGCAGACCGCCATCCAGGGCGAGACGAGCCCGAGCGCGCCGCCCGAGCCGACGAGCCCGGTGAGCGCCTTGATCGCGACGTCGGAGACCCCGAAGAGGATGCCGGCCGCGGCCCCGAGCATGACGCCGTGGTGCTCGACGGGCGCCCCGGCGCGGGGGCCCATGATGAGCAGCCCGCCGAGGCCGAAGAGCCCGGCCTCGAAGGCGATCATCGCCGGGGTGGAGAAGGCGGAGTGCGCGCCGTGGGCCTGCGGCAACGTCATGGCCAGCAGGACCAGCCCGAGCGCCGTCAGCGCGAGGCCCCACCACTGCCGGCGGCCGACCTTGAAGCCGAACAGCCGGTCGGCCATCACCGCGATGAGGACCACGCCGGCGGCGAGGACGACCTGGACGGTCGACATCGGCGCCAGGGCGAGCGCGGCGACGTGGAAGATCCACGCGCTGGCGGCCACGCACATGCCGAGCGCGAACCACTTGGAGCGGAACAGGCTCGCCGCGGATCGGAGGGGGTGGCGGATGTCCACTTGCAGCGCTTCGCACGCGCCCCGGTGCTTGAAGAAGAAGCCGAGGTTGGAGGCGAAGGCGCACAGGAGCGCCAGCAGGATGCCGAGTTCGATCGTCATGTGAGGGGGGAGCAGGCCCCGCCGGTCAAGTCCGGTGCCGACGTGGGACGCATCCCTAGGGTCGGCACAACCCCGTCCGTCCTTGATCGAATCTGGCCTGATCGCAGGGTATCGAGATACCGCCGAACGTGCGGCGGGCGGGCCGAGTTGGCACGATCCGCGCACGAATGCCCGGCAAACCCCTGCTTCTGGTGGACATCGACGGCGTCATCTCCGTGTGGGGGTTCGCCCTCGACGAGCGTCCTCCTGGCGTCTGGACACTCGTGGACGGGATCGGCCACTACCTCTCCACGACGGCCGCCGAGCACCTGCGTGCCCTGTCCGCGCACTACGAGCTGGTCTGGTGCAGCGGCTGGGAGGAGAAGGCCAACGACGAGCTCCCGCGGGCCGTCGGGCTCGGCCCGCTGCCCTACCTGTCCTTCGACCGCGTCCCGACGCCGGGCAACACCCACTGGAAGTTGGGGGCGATCGACCATCACGCGGGCGACCGGCCCCTGGCCTGGATCGACGACGCGTTCACGCCCGCCTGCCACGCCTGGGCGCGTGAGCGCCGGGCGCCGACGCTGCTCGTCCCCACGCTGCCGGCTCAGGGGCTCACCGCCGTGGAGGCCGCCGTCCTGACCGACTGGGCCCGCGGCGGGCCGTTGGCGGCCTGAGCGCAGGACGCGGTCTGGCAACCTGGAGCCATGGTCGTCGACGAGCGGATGCGCAGCTACTACGACGCCCGGGCGCCCGAGTACGACGACTGGTGGCACGGCACCGGCCGCTTCGCCGCCCGGGACCGCCCCGGCTGGGAGCCCGACGTCCACGCCCTCCTGGCCGCCGTCGCGGGCCTGCCGCCCGCGCACCAGCTCGACGTCGCCTGCGGCACGGCCTTCCTCACACGCCACCTGCTGGGCCGCGTGGTCGCGATCGACCAGAGCCCGGCGATGGTCGCCGTCGCGGCGGCCCGCCTGCCGCACGCGGAGGTCGTGCAGGGCGAGGCGGTGCCGCTCCCGTTCGGCGACGACGCCTTCGACCGGGTGATCACCGGCCATTTCTACGGCCACCTGCTCGAGGCGGAGCGGGCGGCCTTCCTCGCCGAGGCGCGGCGCGTGGCCCCGGAGCTCGTCGTGATCGACTCCGCGCGCGGCCCCGACGGCGAGGGCGAGGCCTGGCAGGAGCGCGTCCTCGGCGACGGCAGCCGCCACACGGTCTACAAGCGCTGGTTCACCCCCGGCGCGCTGCTGGAGGAGCTCGGCGGCGGACAGGTCCTGCACGCCGGCCCGTGGTTCGTGATGGCCCGCTCGCCGCGGGCCTAGGCGGGGCCGGCGCTCGCGGCCAGCGCGGCCAGCGGGGCGCCCCACGCGTCCAGCGACGGGCCCGGCGGCGGCACCTTGTAGCCGAGCCACATCCCGATCCCGATGTCGCCGGTGGCCCACTTCCAGAAGCTCTCGGCGAACCGCTCGGTCGTCGGGGCGCACGTCCCGGAGATGCCGTCGTCGCATCCCCAGCCCCGCGGGATGCCGGCGTCGAGGGTCGCGGCGGTCGCCGCGGGGACCAGCGCGCGGTCGACGACGTGCCCGAGCTCGTGCAGGACCAGCGCGGTCACGCCGCGCTGCCCGTAGCTGCGCGAGACCGCGCCGAGGTCGAGCCGCACCGCGAAGCGCCCGCTCGGCTCCGTGTGCGTGAGCCCCACCGCTCCGGGCTCGACGGGGCCCACCGACACGTCCACGAGCCCGTCGACGAGCCCGATCAGACGCGCCGCGTCGGGCCGCGCGGCCGCGAGCGCCGCCAGCACCACCTGCCGGTCGCCGTCCGCGGTGCCCGGGGCGAACGTCAATCCCGCCCGCCGCACCCCGTCGTCGAGATACCGCGTCCCGGGCCGGCCCGCCCCATCGGCGACGAGGCGGTAGATCTCCCGCGACGGCGGCGCGGAGGCGGCGTGACCGGCGCGACCGATGTGGCCGAGCCCGAAGAGCGCGACGGCGGCGACGGAGACCATCACCTTCACCGCCGTGAGAAACCCGCCGCGCACACGACGCCATCGGCGCGCGGCGACCCGGCCACGAGATCAACGGAGCGGAACTGGCCACTCCGCACGCCCGGCGAGACGAAGTCGAAGCCGGGCGGGCGCGCAGCACCGAGGCGACAAGGCTGCGAGCAACAAAGAGGCGGGCCGCCCCAGCCACAGAGCGGCGCGGGCGGCAGAGACCGGCGCCGGGGCCCACCGCGCGCAGACCACGACGGGATGGCCGGGGCGCGGCGGCCGCCCCCCCGACCGGATCCGGGTCCAAGCGCGAAGCGCCCGGTCGGGGGGCGGCCGTACGCGCCCCGGCCCACCACAACGCCGAGGGCCCGCACGCAGCGGGCCCTCGCAAACGACAACCGACAGCCAGCCGGCGGCTACCTACTCCTTGTCCGGCACATCCAGATCCGCGAGCTCCTCGGCGAACCCCGGATCCGTCCCGCCGGCCCCGATGCCCTCGAGCTCGGAGATGTCCTGCGAGAACGTCGAGCCGAAGCCCCCGAGGCCGTCGCCGTCGCCCAGGCCGAGCTCGCGCTCGATCTCGTCCTGGTCGAGCAGCCCGACCTCGTCCATCGCCCGCGGCAGCGGCTCCGACGGCTCGATCTCGATCCGCCGGTAGCGCTTGAGCCCCGTGGCGGCCGGGATCAGCTTGCCGATGATCACGTTCTCCTTCAGCCCGTTGAGGGTGTCCTTCTTGCCCTCCAGCGCGGCGTCCGTGAGCACCTTCGTCGTCTCCTGGAAGGAGGCCGCCGACAGGAACGAGTCCGTGTTCAGCGAGGCCTTGGTGATGCCGAGGATGATCTCCTCGAACTGGGCCTGCTCGCCCTTGGCCTTCTTGACGTCGGCGTTGACCTTCGCGAACTCGTAGCGGTCGACGAACTGGCCCGGGAGGTAGGTCGTGTCGCCCTTCTGGTCGACCCGGACCTTCTTGAGCATCTGGCGCACGATCAGCTCGATGTGCTTGTCGTTGATGTCCACGCCCTGGGACTTGTAGACCTCCTGCACCTCCTTGACGAGGTAGCGCTCGGTCTCCGTCCGGCCCCGCAGCGCCAGCAGCTCGTGCGGGTACAGGGAGCCCTCGTTGAGCTGGGTCCCGGCCTCGACGGCCTGACCCTCCTCGACGAACAGCCGCGTGCGGCGCGGGAACGGGTAGCGGTGCTCCTCGCCCGCGTCGTCGGTGACGACGACCGTCAGCGCCTTGTCGGTCTCCTCCAGCGCGATGCGGCCCGACTGCTCGGCGATCTTCGCCAGGCCCTTGGGCTTGCGCGCCTCGAACAGCTCCACGACGCGCGGCAGGCCGTGCGTGATGTCCGCGCCGGCGACGCCGCCGGTGTGGAACGTGCGCATGGTGAGCTGCGTGCCCGGCTCGCCGATCGACTGCGCGGCGATGATGCCGACCGCGTCGCCGATCTGGGCCGTCTTGCCCGAGGCCATCGAACGGCCGTAGCAGGCCTGGCACACCCCGGTGACCGCCACGCACTTGAGCACGGAGCGGACCGGCACGCGCGGGGCGGCCCCGTCCTCGTGCTGGGCGCGGAAGGCCTCGACGATCGTGGCGAACTCCTCGCGCCCGATCTCCTGGCCCTTGGACACGATCGCCTTGTTGCCCTTCTTGACCGCGATGTCCTTCGCGGCGTAGCGGCCGATCAGGTTGTCGTTGCCGTCGCCCGTGGCGGTGAAGACCTCGAGCTCGATGAACTCGGCGGTGCCGCAGTCGGGCTCGCGGATGATCACGTCCTGGGCGACGTCGACGAGACGGCGCGTCAGGTAGCCGGAGTCCGCGGTGCGCAGGGCGGTGTCCGCGAGGCCCTTGCGGGCGCCGTGGGTCGAGATGAAGTACTCGAGCACCGTCAGGCCTTCCATGAAGTTGGCCTTGATCGGGCGCTCGATGATCTCGCCCTTCGGGTTGGCCATGAGGCCGCGCATGCCCGCCAGCTGGCGGATCTGCGACAGCGAGCCACGCGCGCCGGACTCGGCCATCATGAAGATCGGGTTCTCCCGATCGAAGTGGGCCTGCATCGCGGTCGCGACCTCGTCGGTGGCGGCCGTCCACTTCTCCACGACCAGCTCGTGGCGCTCCTCCTGGGTGATCAGGCCCATGTCGTACTGGCCCTGGATCTCCGCGACCTCCTCCTCGTACCTGCCGAGGATCTCGCCCTTCTGCGGCGGGATCACGACGTCGTTCTTGGAGATCGTGATGCCGGCCTGGGTCGCGTACTTGAACCCGAGGTCCTTGAACGCGTCCAGCACCTGCGAGATCGCCGAGGCGCCGTACTTCTGCACGAGCGCGTCGATCACCTTGACCGTGTCGCGCTTGCGCATGGCCTGGTTGATGAACACGTAGTCCTCGAGGGTGAACGCGTCACCCAGCGCCTCGCCCAGCGCCCGCTCGATGCGGTCGTTGTAGATGATGCGCCCGACCGTCGTGAGCACGTGGCCGCCCTCGCGCCCGAGCGGGCGGTACTCCGCGATGTCGTGCAGCTTGACGTTGCCCAGCTCGTAGCTGAGCTCCGCCTCCTGCGCGGTGCGGAACACGTGCGGCCGCGGGTCGTAGGTCGCGCGGTCGATCTTCGCCAGGTCCTGCTCGTCCGGCCCGTACGTCAGGTAGTACGCGCCCAGCACCATGTCCTGCGTCGGCGTCGCCAGCGGCGCGCCGTGCGCGGGGGACAGGATGTTGTTGGACGACAGCATCAGG
>JAICJK010000001.1 GCA_025928415.1 Solirubrobacteraceae bacterium
CGCCGGCGGCGATCAGCGCCGCGGTGGTGGAGACGTTGAAGGTCGGGCGGCCGCCGCCCGTCCCCGCCGTGTCCAGCAGGTCCCCGCGGACGGTGCGGACCGGGCGCGCCAGCGCGCGCATCGTCCCGGCCAGCCCGGCGAGCTCCTCGACGGTCTCGCCCTTGGTCCGCAGCGCGATCAGCACCGCGGCGATCTGCACCTCGGTCGCCTCCCCGGCCATGATCTGCGCCAGGACGCTCCCGGCCTGGTCGCGGGACAGGTCCCGGCCGGACGCGAGCGCGTCGATGGCCCGCGTGAGGACGTCGTCGGGCATGAGGCGGGCAGGCTACCGCGTCGCCCGCGCGGCGCCGCGGGCCGGCGAACGCCTCGCCGGCGCGGCGCCGAGGGCCGGCGTCGGGACGCAGGAGTCTGTTGATGTTTCGACCGTCGATGCGAGAGTGCGTGGCCGTGGATGCCGGGGGCCATCGGCCGGACCGATCCATGCTGGTGGCCGTGATGGGCCGGCCGATGGTCATCCGGCGCCGCGGACGCGTGCTCTCGCGCGGCGGGTAAGCCTCAACAGGCTCCTAGGTCTCCTCGGGCGGCGTGTCGGCCTTGGGCCGCCCGAAGGGGCCGTAGCGCTTCCAGTTCGAGCCCTCGCGCGCGGGCACGAACAGCCAGAGGATCGGGCCGAGCACGGTGAGGATCAGCCCGGACGCGAGGCCGGGCTTCTCGCCGTAGCCCTTGCGGTCCGACAGGTAGGAGCCCGCGATCGACGCCCCCAGCCACAGGAACGTGAGGTACAGGGCCTTGGCGCCCAGGAGGGCGAAGACGGTGGGGATCATGTGCCGAGGTAGGCCTTCTGGACGTCGGGGTTCTCGCGCAGGGCCGCGGACTGGTCGGAGAGCGCGACCTGGCCGGTCTCGAGCACGTAGGCGCGCTTGGAGACCCCCAGCGCGTAGTTGGCGTTCTGCTCGACGAGCAGGATCGTCATGCCCTGGCGGTTGATCTCCGCGATCGTCTCGTAGATGCGGTCGACGAGGATCGGCGCGATGCCCATCGAGGGCTCGTCGAGCAGCAGCAGCCGCGGCCGCGCCATCAGCGCGCGGCCGATCGCGAGCATCTGCTGCTCGCCGCCGGACATCGTCCCCGCCTTCTGGCGCTCGCGCTCCTTCAGGCGCGGGAAGAGGTCGAAGACGCGGTCCATGTCCTCGGCGATCCCGGCCTTGTCGGAGCTGCGCAGGTACGCGCCCAGGTCGAGGTTCTCGCGCACGCTCATGCGCGGGAAGCAGTGGCGGCCCTCCGGTGACTGCGAGACCCCGAGCGAGACGATCTCCTGCGGCGCCATCCGGGCGACCTCCCGGCCCAGGAAGCGGATCGAGCCGCTGCGCGGGGAGTTGAGGCCGCTGATCGAGCGCAGCGTCGTCGACTTCCCCGCGCCGTTGGAGCCGATCAGCGTGACGATCTCCCCCTCCTCCACGGTCAGCGAGACGCCCTTGAGCGCCTCGATGTTGCCGTAGAAGGTGCGGATGTCGGTGACCTCGAGCATCGCCATGGCTCAGCCCTGCTTGCCGAGGTAGGCCTCGACGACCCGCGGGTCGTCGCGGACGGCCTGCGGCGCGCCCTCGGCGATCTTCTCGCCGTGGTCGAGCACGGTGATCTGCTCCGAGACGCCCATGACGACCTTCATGTCGTGCTCGATCAGCAGGATCGCCAGCCCGCGCTCGTCGCGCAGGCGGTGCATGAAGTCGGTCAGCGTCGCGGACTCCTGCGGGTTCATCCCCGCGGTCGGCTCGTCGAGCAGCAGCAGCTTGGGGTCGGACGCCAGCGCGCGGGCGATCTCCACCCGGCGCTGGTCGCCGTAGGAGAGGTTGATGGCGAGCTGCTCGAACGCGGCGGCCGGCAGCCCGACGTAGGCCAGCATCTCCCGCCCGTGCTCGCGCACCCGCGCCTCCTCCTTGCGCACCCCCGGCGTGCGGAAGACCGAGCCGACCAGGCCCGCCTTCATGCGCGCGTGCTGGCCGACCAGCACGTTCTCGAGCGCGCTCATCGTCCCGAACAGGCGGATGTTCTGGAACGTCCGGGCCATCCCCATCGCGGTGATGCGGTCGGGGCGCGTCCCGGTCACGTCGCGGTCGGCGAACGAGATGCGGCCCGTGCTCGGCCGGTAGAGCCCCGTGAGCATGTTGAAGAACGTGGTCTTGCCGGCCCCATTGGGCCCGATGATCGACACGATCGAGCGCTCGGGGACGCCGAACGAGACGTCGTTGTTGGCCACCAGGCCGCCGAAGCGCTTGGTCACGTGCTCGGCCTTGAGCAGCAGCGGCCGGTCGGCGAGCGGCAGCGCGGGCGCAGCGCCGGTCGCGGGCGTGCTCACGCGCGCACCTCGTAGAGGGCGTCGTCGGTCCCGACGCCCTCGGTCAGCTCGAGCTTGCGCCGCCGCTCCGGGAGCAGCCCCTCCGGCCGCAGCACCATGACGATCACGAGCAGGAAGCCGAAGATCCCGAAGCCGAGGTCGGACAGGTTGAAGTCCAGCCCGAGCTTGCCCGGCACGCTGTTGAGCACGTCCGGGATCAGGCGGTTGTTGATGAACGACAGCACGATCGCCCCGAGCACCACGCCCCAGATCGAGCCGAGGCCACCGAGGATGATCATCGCCAGCACGAAGATCGAGAACGAGAACGCGAACTGGTCGGCGTTGACGGTGTTCAGATAGGCGGCCAGGAAGGCGCCGGCCACGCCGCCGATCGCGCCGCCGACGGTGTAGGCCAGGAGCTTGGTCTTCACCAGCGGCACGCCCATCGAGGCGGCGGCGACCTCGTCCTCGCGGACCGCCACCCACGCCCGCCCCAGCCGCGAGTCCCGCAGCCGGATGACCACGAACAGCACGATGAACACCAGGGTCAGCACCAGCCAGTACCACGGGCGCAGGTCGAGCTGGGTGAACGGCTTGACGAACGGCAGGTCCAGCTGGTCGACCGGGGTGATCCCCTGGCGGCCGTTGGTCAGCGGGTAGCCGTTGCCGAAGACGTGGACCGAGTCGCCGTTGACGGCGAAGACGCGGATGATCTCGCCGAACGCGAGCGTCACGATCGCGATGTAGTCCCCGCGCAGGCGCAGCGTCGGCAGGCCGATGAGCATCCCCGCCAGGGCGCAGAGGACCGCCGCGATGACAATGACCAGCAGGAAGTTCAGGTGGATGCCCGGCAGGTTGTGGACGTTGGACGACACGAGCACGTGGATGTTCGCGTCGGCGTAGAACGTCGACATGAACCACCCGACCGAGAAGGCGCCGATCGCGAAGAACGCGACGTAGCCGAGGTCGAGCAGGCCGGCGAAGCCGACGACGACGTTCAGCCCCAGGCCCATGATCACGTAGGCCAGCGCGACCACGGAGTCGTCCAGCAGCCCCGAGATGGGGTCGAGAAGCAGCGGGTACACGATCGCGAAGGCGGCGAGCGCCAGCGCGAGCGCGCGGCTGACCGCGGGCGAGGGGTTGAACGCGAAGCCGCGGCGGAAGGAGGCGGCGCGCGCGGCCATCAGCCGGCCTCCCGCGTCTCTTCGCCGATCAGCCCCTGCGGCCGGAAGACCATGATCAGGACCAGGTAGGCGAAGACGATCGCCGGCGTCCACTGCGGGCCGATGCGATCGTCGGAGATGAACTGGATGCAGCCGATGATCAGGCCGCCGAGCACCGCGCCCCGGAGGTTGCCGATGCCGCCCATGACCGCGGCGGTGAAGGCGATCAGCCCGGCCTGGAAGCCCTGGAAGTACCAGACGGTGGTCTGGTAGAGCGCGTAGATCAGGCCGGCGGCGCCGGCCAGCATGCCGCCGAGCAGGAAGGTCAGCGAGATCGTCGTGTCGACGCTGATGCCCATCAGGCGGGCGGCGTCGGGGTCCTGCGCGGTGGCGCGCATCGCCTTGCCCAGCCGGCTGCGGGAGATGAACAGCGTGGCCGCCACGACCAGCGGGATCGTCACGAAGATCGCGAGCAGGTCGGCGCGCTGGACGGTGATCCCCAGGAACGTGAACACGTCCTGCTGCGCGTGGATGAGGTCGGGCACGCTCGCGGGCGAGCCGCCCACCCACAGCAGGCCGACGTTCTGCAGGATGAACGAGAAGCCGACGGCCGTGATCAGCGGCGCCAGCTTGGGCGCGCTGCGCAGTGGCCGGTAGGCCACCCGCTCGATCATCACGTTCAGCGCGCCGCAGGTGGCCATGCAGATGACCAGCACGAGCAGCAGGCCGGGCACGAGGCCGCCGACGCCCGTGGCGAGCCCGAGGCCGACGGTGCCGAACAGGCCCGCGGCGACGAACGAGCCGATCATGAACACGTCGCCGTGGGCGAAGTTGATGAGCTCGATGATGCCGTAGACCAGCGTGTAGCCGACGGCGATCAGCGCCCAGATCGAGCCGTTGGACAGGCCCTGGAAGAGGTTCTGGCCGAGGTGGGCCAGGTTCCCGTCGTCGACGAGGTCCTTGACGCCGTAGAAGACGGGCAGCGCCAGCAGGACGGCGATCAGGCCGTACTTCGAGATGAACTCGCGCACCACGTCTCCCGCGCGCGGCCGTACGGCGGCGGGGAGCGGAGGTGCCTCTGTGGTCGTGGCCATGGTTCAGTCCGGTACGGCGCCGCCGCCGGCGGGGACGTCCCCCGCCGGCGACTGCACCTCGCGGCCGTGGCTCAGGAGCCAGAGGCCTTGATCGTCGACTCGTACGTCGGGTCGCCGTCCGGGCCGACCTTGTACAGGCCGTAGTCGGTCAGCGTCGTGTCGCCGTTGGCGTCGATCGAGTACGTGCCCAGGACCGAGTGGCGGTCCTTCGTCTTGAACAGCTGCGCGAGGAAGCCGTCACGCGTGGCGCCGGCGCTGCCGGCCGCCTTGATCGTGTCGAGCGTGAGCTTCATCGCCTCGTAGCCGTAGATCGCGTACGGGTCCGGATGCGGGTTGCCGTACTTGGCCTTGAAGTCGGCGATGAACTTCTTGCCGCCGGGGTAGCTGTTCAGGTCCAGGGTCGCGACGGTGCACTTGAACTTCGCGCCGATGCTCGCCGGGATGCCCTTCTTCTTCGGGTTGGTGAAGCCGGACTCGCAGACGCCGTCAGGGCCGTAGAGCTTCGCGCTCGGGATGGCCGCCGAGACGTCCTTGAAGATCTGGACCGCGCCGTTCGCGGTGACGCCCGCGAAGATGAAGCAGTCGGCGCCCTCGCCCTTGATCTTCGAGGCGTACGCCCGGAAGTTCGGAGCGTCCTTCTGGATGCCCGTGTCCGAGGTGATCGTCTGCCCGAGCGCCTTGGCCTTGATCTCCAGCAGGCGGCCGAGGCCGGCGCCGTAGGTCTCCTTGTCGTTGGCGATCGCGACCTTCGTGCACCCGTCCGTCTTGGTCTGCGTGATCAGGGCCTGGGCCTGGATCGTGTCCCGCGGGACGATGCGCGTGTAGGTCTTCTTGCCGGACGGCTGGTACTTCTGCGGCTCGCCCTTCTCGGACCCGGGCTCGTTGGTGGTGAGCCCGACGTACGTGTTGGCCGGGGAGATCTGCGCGATGCCGACCTGGTTGAGGATCGGGATCGAGATCGCCGAGGCGCCCGAGTTGAACTCGCCGAGGTAGGCCACGGCCTTCTTGTCCTGCGCGACCTTGCGGGCGTTGGCGGCGGTCTGCTGGGGATCCCAGTTGCCGGCCTGCGCCGTCGAGTCGTCCAGCGGGATGTACTTGACCGTCACGTTGCCGGCCTTGCCGCCGGCCTGGTCGACGGCCAGCTTGATGCCCTGCACCATGGCGCCGGTCTGGTCCTTCGACGCGCCCTGGAGCGGAAGGCTCGAGTAGACGTCGACGCTGCCGCTCGCCGACGACGAACCGCCGCCGCCCGAGGTGCTGGACTTGTTGTCGCTTCCGCCACAGGCGGTGACGCCCAGCGCGAGCGCCGGAAGCAGGCAGCCGATGGCTGCCCGGGTACGAAATTGCAAGATGCTCCCCCTCCAAGGGTTGCCAGAAGTGGCGCGATCCTAGTGATGGGGGCGGCCGGAGTCCACGGTGAACCGTCAGGCGGCGACCAGGACTACGCCGAGGAACGTCGCGAGCATCCGGTCGCCGCCCGGCGTCAGGACGGACTCCGGGTGGAACTGCACGCCCTCCACCGGCAGCTCGCGGTGGCGGATGCCCATCAGCACCCCGCCGCCGCGGGCGGTCGCCACGAAGCAGCCGGGCAGGTCCTCCTCGGCGACCACGAGCGAGTGGTAGCGGCCGACGACGAGGTCCTGGGGCAGGCCGGCGTAGACCCCGTCGCCGTCGTGGGCGATCGTGGTGGTCTTGCCGTGCACGGGCTCGTGGCGCACGACCCGGCCGCCGAACGCCTGCGCCAGCGACTGGTGGCCCAGGCACACGCCGAGCGTCGGGACGCCGGCCTCGGGGAAGCGCCGCATCGCCTCGACGGACACGCCCGCCTCGTCCGGCGTGCACGGGCCCGGCGAGACGACGACGCGGTCGGGCGCCCGCTCGAGCAGCTCGTCCACCGAGGCCGCGTCGTTGCGCACGACGTCGAGCTCGGCCCCCAGCGCCCCGAGCCCCTGCACCAGGTTGTAGGTGAAGGAGTCGTAGTTGTCGACGATCAGCACGCGCAAGGCGCTCACGGCCAATCCGGCTGGCGCGCCGCGAGCTCGATCGCCTGCTTGACCCCGCGCGCCTTGTTGACGGACTCGGCGAACTCGTAGTCGGGGCGCGCGTCGGCGACCGTCCCGCCGCCGGCCTGGATGTGCGCCTCGCCGTCCTTGATGACCACGGTCCGGATGTGGATGCACGTGTCCAGGTCGCCGCCGTAGCCCAGCCAGCCGATCGCGCCGCCGTAGCCGCCGCGCTTGACCGGCTCGAGCTCGTCGATGATCTGCATCGCGCGGACCTTCGGCGCCCCCGACAGCGTGCCGGCCGGCAGGACCGAGCGCAGCGCGTCCATCGCCGAGACGTCCTCGCGGAGCGTCCCGGAGACATTGGAGACGATGTGCATCACGGTCGAGTAGGTCTCCACGGCCATGAAGGTGTCGACGGCCACCGACCCGTACTCGCAGACCCGGCCGAGGTCGTTGCGCCCGAGGTCGACGAGCATCACGTGCTCGGCGCGCTCCTTCGGGTCGGCCAGCAGCCCCTCGGCGATCTCGGCGTCCTGCGCGCTGTCGCCGCCGCGGGGCCGCGTCCCGGCGATCGGGCGCGTCGCGGCGCGCCGGCCGGTCACCGTCAGCAGCGGCTCGGGCGAGGCGCCGGCGATCTGGAAGTCCTGGAAGTCGAGGAAGTACATGTACGGCGACGGGTTGACCACGCGCAGGCCGCGGTAGACGCTGAACGGGTCGATGCCCTCCAGCGGCGCCGACCAGCGCTGGGACGGGACGACCTGGAAGGCGTCGCCGGCATGGACGTACTCCACGATCCGCTGCACCATGCCCTCGAAGCGCTCGCGGGGCATGTTCGAGGCGAAGGCCGGCACGTCGCGCGGCGCCGCGGCGCGCGGCGCGTGCGGGACGGGGCCGTCCAGCAGCGCGCGCGCCTTCTCGATCGTCGCCACCGCGTCCCCGTAGGCGGCGTCCACGTCGCCGTCCTCACCGGCGTAGACGTTCACGAGCACCGTGATCGTGTGCTTGAGGTGGTCGAACGCGACGAGCACGTCGGAGAGCATCAGCGCGAGGTCCGGCAGCCCGAGCACGTCGGGGTTGGGCGCGCCGAGCGTCGTCTCGACCGTGCGGACCAGGTCGTAGCCGAAGAAGCCCACCGCTCCGCCCGAGAACGGCGGCAGGTCGTCGAGCGGGGCCTGGCGGTAGCGCCCGACCTCGCGCTCGGCCAGCGCGTACGGGTCGCCCTCGTCGCCCAGCGACCAGCGCACGATCGCCTTGGGGCGCAGGCCGATGAACGACCAGCGGCCGACGCGCCGGCCCTGCTCGGCGGACTCGAGCAGGAACGCGGGGTACTCGGGCCGCCGCCCGCGCAGCTTCAGGAACGCGCTGACCGGCGTCTCGCAGTCGTCGATGAACGTGTGGCGCAGCGGCACGAGGTTGTGGCCGTCGCGCACGAGCGCGCGGACCTCGTCGAGCCCCGGGGCGATCCCGAGCGCGGACCGATCAGCGGCGACGGGCAACGAGGACCTCCCCCGCGTCGGCCAGCGCCCGGCCGCGCGCGTGCAGGAGCACGAGCAGGTGGTAGAGCACGTCGGCCGCCTCCTCGTCCACGCGCGCGTCGGACTCCTCGCGGGCGGCGCGGGCGACCTCCTCGGCCTCCTCCTGGACCTTCTCGCCGATGCGGGCGGGATCGTCGAGCAGCTCGACGGTGTAGGAGCCCGCGGGGCGCTCCGCGGCCCGCTCGGCCAGGGTGCGCTCGAGGCCGGGGAGCACCTCGTGCGGCGCGGGCGGCTCGAGATCGCCGGTGAAGAAGCAGGTGCGCGCGCCGGTGTGGCAGGCCGGCCCGGCGGGCTCGACGAGCGCCAGGAGCGCGTCGCCGTCGCAGTCCAGCCGCAGCGCCCGCACGCGCTGCACGTTGCCCGAGGTGGCGCCCTTGTGCCACAGCTCGCCGCGCGACCGGCTCCACAGGTGCAGCTCGCCGGTCGCCCGCGTGCGCTCGACGGCCTCGGCGTTGGCGTAGGCGAGCGTCAGGACCTCCCCCGTCGCCCAGTCCTGCACGATGCAGGGCACCAGGCCCGACTGGTCGAAGAGGATCTCCACGGCCGGGATGATACGAGCGCGGGTCGGCCCGCCCGCGCGGGGGCGCGGGGCCTCAGGCGGCCGGGATGCGCGCGAGCCCGGACAGCACCTGCGCCGCCGGCATCGGGCGCCCGAGCAGGTAGCCCTGCGCCAGCGGGCACTCGAGGTCGATGAGCAGCTCGCGCTGCGCCTCGGTCTCCACGCCCTCGGCCACCGCCTGCATCCCCAGCGACTGGGCGAGCTGCACGACGGCCGTGAGCACCGCCGCGGCGGCGGGGTCGGTCGGCGCGGCGGCCAGGAACGAGCGGTCGATCTTCAGCCACTCCACGGGCAGCTCGATCAGCCGCGCCAGCGACGAGTAGCCGGCGCCGAAGTCGTCGATCGCCACGCGCACGCCGGTCTCGGCGATCCGGCGCAGCGCCGGCCCGGTGCGCTCGGGGTCCTGCATGGCCGCCGACTCGGTGATCTCCAGGGCGACGCACGACGGATCGATCCCGTGCGCCGCGATCGTCGCGCCGATCTGGTCGACGAGGCCCTCGCGGCGCAGCTCGCGCGGGGACAGGTTGAGCGTGATGGACGGCTCGAAGCCCTCGTCCTGCCAGGCGCGGCGCTGGCGGCAGGCGAGCTCGACGACGTGCTCGCCGAGGCGCTCGATCAGCCCCGTCTCCTCCGCGAAGGGCACGAACTCGCCGGGCAGCACGAGCCCGCGGACGGGGTCCTCCCAGCGGACGAGCGCCTCGAGCGCGCGCAGCTCGCCGGTGGACGGCACGACGATCGGCTGCCAGTGCAGCACGAGCTGGTCCTCGGCGATCGCCTGGCGCAGCCGGCTGGTCATCGACAGGCGGCGCAGGGGCTCCGAGCGCGACCCGTCGTAGAGGCGGACCTCGTCGTGGCCATCGGCCTTGGCCTGGTACATCGCGGCGTCGGCGTGGCGCATCAGCGCCTCGGCGTCGTGGGCGTCGACGCCGAAGACGGAGACCCCGACGCTCGCGCCGGTGTTGAACTCGGCGCCCGCCACCACGAACGGCGTCTGGAGGTTCTCCACGAGGCCCTGGGCCGCGGCGAGCGCGGACTCCACGGCGGTCGCGGGGTCCAGGTCGGAGAGCAGCAGCAGGAACTCGTCGCCGCCCTGGCGCGCGAGCAGGTCGGTGTCGCGGCGGCGCGCCTGGAGGCGCAAGGCGACCTTCGTCAGCAGCCGGTCGCCCGCCGCGTGCCCGAGGGAGTCGTTGACGAGCTTGAAGTCGTCCAGGTCGAGGTAGAGCAGCGCCACCGCGCGGCCCTCGCGGCGCGCGCGGGCCAGGCTGAGCTCGAGGTGCTCGGCCAGCAGCGCGCGGTTCGGGAGGCCGGTGAGCGGGTCGTGGTAGGCCAGGAAGGCGATCTGCTCCTCGGCCGCCCGGCGCTCGGTGACATCCAGGCCGGCGTTCATGGAGCCGGTCACCGCGCCGTCCTCGTCGCACAGCAGCGTGCTGTGCCAGGCGACGGTGCGCGTGCTGCCGTCGGGGAGCAGGACCGGGCTCTCGAAGGTGGTGGCGTCGGCCTCGCCGGCCAGCAGCTTGGCGTGGTGGGCGCGCCCGTGCGCGCGGTGCTCCTCGGCCACGAAGCGCTCGAACCAGTCCACGCCCTCGAGCTCGCCCTCCGCGTGGCCCAGCAGCTCGTAGCCCGCGCGGTTGACGAGCAGGATCGTGCCGTCGGGGTCCAGCACCACGATCGTCGTCCCGGCGAGGTCGAGGTAGCGCGCCGCGCGGTCGCGCTCGGCGCGCAGCTCGGACTCGGCCTGGCGCAGGGCGGACACGTCCACGACGATGCCCTGGACCCGGCGGGCGACGCCGTCCTCGTCCAGGACCCGCGTCTCGCGCTCCCAGACGTCGTGGACCTGCCCTCCGGCGTCCACCATCCGGAACTCGCACTCGAAGTCGTAGGCCTCGCGCGCGGACCGGCGCTCCTCGGCCCGCACCCGCTCGAGGTCGTCGGGGTGCACGCAGCGGTACCAGAGGTCGTCGTCGGCCAGCAGCGCCTCGGCGGGATGCCCGAGCAGCCCCTCGACCTGCGGCGAGACGTACAGCAGGCGGGCCTCCTCGTCGGCCTCGGCCACGTAGGTCACCGCGGGGATGTGCTCGACCAGCGTCCGCCACAGGGACGCGGCGTCGGCGATGTCCGGGGTGGTCCGCTCGGGCTCTGGCATGGGGTGGTGGGGCAGCGGTGCGGGTGGGACGCGCGACGGGCGGGGCCTGTCCACTGGATCGACAGTTGCCCACGGGAGGTTGAGCCTCAGGCCGGACGGCTCGTCGCGAAGCGCGGATGCGCCTGGTCGAGGTACCAGCCGAACGCCCGGTCGACCAACGGGCCGCGCGCGAGCAGGCGCAGCAGCGCGGTCAGCAGCCGCGGCGGGAGCGCGGGCACCAGGCGCTGCACGCGGCCGGCCACCGCGAAGGCGTGCGCGTGGGCGGCGCTGAAGGCGTGATAGCGGGCCAGCGCGGCGTCGCGCGGGCGCTCGCCGTCGAGCACGCCGCACAGCTCGCGGCCGCAGGCGATCCCGAAGTAGAACGCGGTGCGGATGCCCTCGCCGGACAGCGGGAAGCAGTGCCCGGCGCTGTCGCCGACGAAGAAGACGCCGTCCTCGGTGGCCGGGCGCAGGCGGTGCGGGAACCAGTTGCCCTGGAAGCGCACGGGCTCGGCTTGGAGGCGCTCGGCCAGCGCGACGGTCGGGGCCTTGACGTGGCGGCGCGGGTCGTAGGAGCCGACGCCGATGCGCGCCTCGCCGCCGGCCGGGACGCGCCAGGCGTACCCGCGCCGGACGACCTCCCGCTCGACCCAGACGTCGAGCGCGCCGGTGACCTCCTCACCGGGCGCCGCGCGCTGCGGATGGACCTCCAGGCCGCGGCTCAGCGGGGCGTCCGGCGGTTGGTAGTGGGGCTGGCTGAGCACGCGCCGCCAGCCCAGCGCGTCGACGACGAGCCGAGCGCGCACGGTGCCGCGGTCGGTCCGCACCGCGATCGCCGCGTCCCCTCCCCCGCTCCCGCCGTCGCGGCCCTCGACCTTGGCCGTCTCGAAGCGCGCCGCGCCGGCCTGGGCCCACAGCGCGCGGCACAGCTCGGCGTAGTCGAAGGCCGTCCAGCTCCACGGCAGCCGGCAGCGCACGCGGCCGTGCGGCGTCGCGAAGGTCATGTCCGGCAGCTCCTGGCGTGCGGCGCGGGTGGCGCCCATCGCCTCCAGCCACGGCGTCGGGACCGCGCAGGCGCTCGTGGCGCGCTCCCCGATCTCGTAGCGGTCGAGGACCAGGACGCGGACGGCTTCGCCGTCCGTCGGGAGTTCGCGGACGGCTTCGCCGTCCGTCGGGAGTTCGCGGACGGCTTCGCCGTCCGTCGGGAGCTCGCTGCGCGAACTCCCAGCATTTGGGTCCGATCGCGCCGCGCCCCGGGCGAGCTCGCGCGCGACGGCCAGGCCGGCGAAGCTCGCGCCGCAGATCAGGACGTCGACCTCGGTTCCGTCCAGCGACGTCCGCTCGGCGCCGCGCTTGGTCGCGCGCGTGGTCATCGCAGCAGCGCCCCCGCGGCCGCGGCGCCGAGCTCCCACGGAGCGAGGCTCGTCCGGCGGCCGAGGACGTCGAACTCGAGCGCCTCGACGCGGTCGAGCACGCGCTCGTAGACCGCCCGCGCGAGGCGCACCCCGGGCCGCACTCCGGCGGCCAAGTCGCCCTCCAGGCGGTGCGTGGCCGCGAACAGCGCCCGCGCGCGGGCGACCTCGCGCGCGACGCGCTCGCGGAAGCGCGGGTCGACCTCCCGGCGCAGGATCGCGCCCTCGTCCAGCCCGGGCAGGTAGACGCGATCCAGCGCGTAGTCCTCGCGCACGTCGCGGATGAAGTTCGTGAGCTGGAAGGCCACGCCGAGGTGCGCGACGTCCTCGTGGACGGCGCACGGTGCCCCGAGCAGCGGCGCCATGATCCGCCCCACCGTCGCCGCCGAGCCGTCCATGTAGCGGTCGAGCTCCTCGGCGGTCCCGATGCGCACCCGCGCGTCGCAGTCCACCCGCATCGAGTCCATGTAGACCGGCAGGAGGTGGAGCGGAAGCTCCAGCCGGGCGCCGGCGTCGACGAGGGCGGCGATCACGGGGTGCGCGCAGCGCCCGGTCGCGAGGCCGTCCTCCAGCGCGGCCTGCCAGGCGTCCAGCGCGCGGCGCCGCGCGGGGGGGTCGGCGGCGCGCCGCGGCCCGTCCACGATCTCGTCGGCCCCGCGCAGGAAGCCGTACAGCGCATGGACGGCCGGGCGCTGCTGCGCGGGCAGCCGCCGTGTCGCCCAGTAGAACGTGGGATCGTGTCGGCGCTGCATGCGGCGGCACCGCTCGTACGACCTTCCGATGGTCTCCTCGATCTCCTTCACCCCTGCCTCGGAGTACGTACCCGGAGCATGCCACGGATGACCGCGCTGCTCGGCGGCCGCCCCTACGTCTTCGTGACGGGCAAGGGCGGCGTGGGCAGGACGACCGTGTCGGCGGCGCTCGGGCTGGCGGGCGCGGCCGGCGGCCGGCGGACCGTCGTGTGCGAGGTCGGCGACCAGCGCCGCCTGCCCGCCCTGTTCGGCGTCCGGCCGGGCGCCACGGGCGAGGAGGTGCGCCTCGACGGCGACCTGTGGACGGTCTCGATCGACCCGAACTCCGCCCTGCGCGAGTGGCTCGGCCGCCAGCTCGGCTCCCGCGCGCTGGTGCAGGCGCTGACGCGCTCCAACCTGTTCCAGTACTTCGTCGCCGCCGCTCCCGGGGCGCGCGAGCTCGTCACGGCGACCAAGCTCTGGGAGCTCGGCCAGGCGCGCCGCTGGGACCGCCGGGCGCAGCCCTTCGACCTGGTCGTGGCCGACCTGCCGGCGTCGGGGCACGGCATCGGGCTGCTGCGGGCCGCGCGGACGTTCGCCGACATCGCGCGGGTCGGCCCGATCGCGTCCCAGGCGGGGCGCGTCGCGAGCGCGATCGAGGATCCGCTGCGCACCGCGCTGGTGGCCGTGTCGCTGGCCGGCGAGCTGCCGGTGACCGAGACGCTCGAGCTGGAGGCGCGCGCCACGGCGGACCTGCGACGCGGGCTGGACGCGATCGTCGCCAACGCGCTGCTGCCGCGGCGCTGGAGTGCGCAGGACCTCGCGCGGCTGGAGGCGGTCGACGGCGCGGTCGCGCTCCCGGCGCGGCGCGCCGCGCGCTCGGAGGCGGGGCGCGCGCGGGTCCAGCGGTCCCAGCTCGGGCGGTTGCGGCGCCATGCGCGAGCCGGCGTGGTCACGCTGCCGTTCGTCGCCACGGACACCATGCGGCCCGCCGACGTGCTCGGCCTGGCCGACGTGCTCCGGCGCAAGCTCTAGATTGCCGCCCGGCGTGCGCGATCGTCCCTCCAGCCCGCCGGACCGCTCGCCCCCCGGAGGACGCCCCGCGCCCGGCCCCGGCGTGCTCGCGCCGCTGCGCGTCGCCGCCTTCCGGCGCCTGGCCTGCACCTACGCGCTCAACGAGCTGACCTGGGGCGTCGGGACGGTCGCCCTGGTGGTGCTCGTCTACGCCCACACCGGGAGCGCGCTGGCGACGAGCGGGCTGTGGATCGCCAGCGCCGCCGCGCCGGCGGTGCTCGCGCCGCTGCTGACCGCGCGGGTCGACCGGCTGCCCACGCGCGCGAGCCTCCCGACCCTCTACGCGCTGGAGGCGGCGATCTTCGGGGCGCTCGCGGCGCTGGCCGGCGACCCGTGGCCGGCGGCGGTGCTCGCCCTCGCGCTGCTGGACGGGACGATCGCCCTGACCGGCCGCGGGATCACGCGCGCGGCGGTGTCCGGCGCCCTGCAGCCCGCCGGCCTGCTGCGCGCGGGCAACACGCTCCTGAACGTCCTGTTCGCCGTGTGCCTCACGGCCGGCCCCGCGATCGGCGGCCTGCTGCTCGCGCAGTTCGGCCCGCGGACGGCGCTGGTCGCGGCCGGCGGGATCTTCCTCGCGATGGCGGTGATCCTCGTGACCTCGCGGGACCTCCCGGTCCCCGAGGGCGGCGACGCCGCCGGCGCGCACGGCGTCGCGCGCGCGCTGGAGGCGCTGCGCTTCGTGCGCTCCTCCCAGCGCCTGCGCCGGATCGTCGGCGTCCACGCGGCCACGCTGGTGTGCACGATGCTGTTGTCGCCGGTGGAGGTCATCTTCGCCCGGGAGCTGACCGGTCGCGACGCCTCGTACGGCCTGATGCTGGCCGTCTGGGGCGCCGGGACCGTGCTGGGCAGCCTCGTCTTCGCGCGCCTGCGCTCCGGGGCCACCCGCGAGGTGACGGCGGGCGCGGTCGCCGTCATCGGCACCGGCATGCTGGTGATGTCCGTCTCGCCCGTGTTCGGCCTCGCGCTGGTCGGGTCGCTGCTCGGCGGCGCGGGCAACGGCGTGTGGTCGGTCTCGGTGATCAACCGGATCCAGCACGCACTGCCCGGCGCCTTCCAGGCCCGCGTGATGGGCCTGCTGGAGTCCGTGGTGGCCGCGGCGTCGGGCGTGGGGTTCCTGATCGCCGGCCTGCTCGAGGGCGGCATCGGCGCCCGCGGGGTCATCGCTGTGGCGGGCGTCGGCACCGTCATGTCGGCGGTGGCCTTCGCGTGGGCGCTGACCGGCGATGACGATGCCGGCGGCCCCGACGCCGAGGAGGCCGCTGCGGTGCTCGTCGGCGTCTCCACCCGCTGAGCAGGTCCCGGCCGGCACGTGGCCGCGGCTCGAACGAACGTCCACGGGCGCCGAGCCCCCCTCAAGTGCGCCGCTCCCCTGCCGACGACAGGGTCCTGAACGACGTCACCCGGCGTGAACCGGGTGACGTCGCCTGAGGCGCTAGGCCAAGACCGTTGCAGCGGCCAAGGCATTTTCTCGGCGCCCTGAGGTCGCGATGGCGCTTCAGCCGGTGCGGACGCCCATGGGGTCACCTCGTAGTTCGCGGGGTAGGAAGGACCTCATTAGCGCACGGCTGTGGCGCCGCGCGCGACCGAACATCCGTCCATCCCGGCCGCAGACGCTCAATATCGGGATCGCGCGGCTTGAAACCTGAACTTTCGCCGTATTCAGGTCGTTCAGGAGAATTGGCGCGTAGACGCTCCTGCGTCTGCACGCCATCCTGCAGCGGGGCCGACGCGCCGGGGCGGGCGGCCCCCTTCCCGCGCCTGCGTCAGGCGGCGAGGGCGGCCGGCGCCGGGGGGGCGACGGCGTCGGGCTCGGCGTGCGAGCGGCGCTCGACGAGCGCGAGCTCGGCCTCGAAGTCGACGTCGTCGCCGTGCCCGAAGGCCACGCCGGTTCCCGCGAGGACCTTCGTGATGAAGATCTCCACGAGCTCGCCGTCGAGCTGGGCCCCGGAGACCCGCCGCAGCTCGGCGATGGCCTCCTCGTGGGCCACCGGGCGCTTGTAGGAGTCGCGCGCGGTCATGACGTCGTAGGTGTCGGCCACCGAGATCATCCGCGCCAGACGCGGGATCTCCTCGGCGGCGAGGCCGTTCGGGTAGCCCTTGCCGTCGATGCGCTCGTGGTGGGCGAGGATGATGTTCGCCACCTCGCCGTGGCCCTCGAGATGACGGACGATCTCCGCCCCCTGCTCGGGATGGCGGCGGATCGTCTGCCACTGCTCGTCGCTGAGCTGCCCGGCGCTCCAGAAGATCGCGTCGGTGAAGGCGAACTTGCCGATGTCGTGCAGCAGCCCCGCGGTGTGCACGAGCTCCTGGTCGCTCTCGTCGCAGCCCGCGGCCGCAGCGATCGCGGTGGCGTAGCGGGCGACGGCCGCCGAGTGGCGGGCGGTCATGTTGTCGCGGGCGTGGACGGCGTTGAGCATCGCGCGCAGCACGCCGAAGTTCATGCGGGCCAGGCGCTGCGCGCGCTCGCGGGCGTCGCGCGCGTGCTGGCGGGCCTCCAGCAGCTCGCCCTGGAGCCGGATGTAGACGGCCAGGCCGAGCATGGACAGCAGCATCGCCGGCAGCGCATAGAGCGCGTAGAGCAGCGCGATGAGGGCCACGAGGACCGACTGGGCCAGGTTGGCCGACAGGAGCGGGACGTAGGTCGAGACGAGCTGCGCGCGGATCGGGCGCCCGGCGACGACCTTCATGAAGACGGCGACCAGCAGGTAGTTCAGGGCGCCCGCCGCCAGGAACGCAACCACCACGAGGACGGCGTACCAGGCGGAGGTGTTCGAGAGGTCGGCGGCGCGGTCGACCGCCTCGACGCCGGCGCCCACGATCAGCGGGAAGGCGCCGTAGATCGCGACGTCGCCGGCGAGCAGGAGCTGCGGCGAGGCGCTCGAGCTGCGCGGCTTCGGCGGCTGGCAGAGCGTCACCGCGATGCCGATCGCGGCGGCCGGCGCGGGGCCGAGCTCGACCGCGGCGAGCACGAAGACGGGCAGGGACCCGACCACGAGCATGTGGTTGCTGCTCGTGAGCTCGTAGCGGTCGGCGAGGACGCCGAGGACGAAGAGGATCCCTACGAGCGCCGGGGGCTGCCACGACGCGGCCGTGGACAGCATCGCTCCGACCGCCGCCACCGCGGCGAGTCCGGCCACCGAGCCAGCCCAGGCGAGGCGATTCGCGCTCACCTGCCTTTCATCGGCATGTGCAGGCGCTCCTTGATCCGGTGGAGCGCCTGCGAGAGGCGCTGGACGGAGGTACGAGCGGGCCGTCGGCGGGCCCGCGGACGCCCTGTCACTCGATGCCGAGGCGGTCGAGCAGACCCTCGTCCGCGCGCCACCCGCGCCGGACGCGGACGGACAGGTCGAGATGCACGCGACCGCCGGTCTCGCGCTCGAGCTCGCGACGGGCCGCCGACCCGATCGCCTTGATCATCCGCCCGCCCGCGCCGATCAGGATGCCCTTCTGCGATTCGGTCTCCACCCAGACCAGCGCCCGCACGCGCGCGAGGTCCTCGCGGGAGCGATCGATCTCGTCGATGACCACCTCGACGCTGTGCGGGACCTCCTGGAAGGTGCGGCGCAGGACCTGCTCGCGCACGAGCTCGGCGAGCAGGACGTCCTCGGCCTGGTCGGAGCGGTCGTCGGAGGCGAACAGGAACGGGCTCTCGGGCATCAGCCCCGCGAGGTGCTCGAACAGCGGTCGCACCCCGCTGCCCGTCCGGGCCGAGACCGGGAACACGTCCTCCGCGACGTCGAGCTCGGCGGCCGCCGTGAGGGCCTGGACCGTCCGCGCCCGGTCGAGGCGGTCGAGCTTGTTGACCGCCAGGACCACCGGCACGCGGGCCGCCGTGAGCGTCCGGGCGATCCAGCGGTCGCCGGGGCCGACGCCCTCGTAGCCGTTGACGACCATGAGCGCGGCGTCCGCGTCGGCGACCTCGTGCTCGACGCGGTGCTGCATGCGCGCGGTGAGCGCGTCGCGCGGGCGCTGGACGCCCGGCAGGTCGACGAGCACGAGCTGGGTCGAGGCGGTGGTGACGACGCCGCGGACCGCGCGCCGCGTGGTCTGCGGCTTGTCGGAGGTGATCGCCACCTTCGCCCCGACCAGGGCGTTGACGAGCGTGGACTTGCCGACGTTCGGCCGGCCCGCGAGCGCGACGAAGCCCGCCCGGGTCACCAGGTCATGAGCTCGGCCTGGAGGGCCAGCATCTCGCCGTCGTCGGTCTCGTGGTCCATGCCGACGAGATGGAGCGCGCCGTGCAGGACGGCCTCGCGCAGGTCCTCGGTCTCCTCGGGGCAGATGACGATGTCCCCGAGCTCGCGCTGGTCGTCCGGGGCGGACGGGTCCAGGTCCTCGTCGATCGGGAACGACAGGACGTCGGTGACGCCCTCGCGCCCGCGGTGGGCGCTGTTGAGCGCGGCGATCCGCTCCGGGGTGACCCACTCGACGGCGACGTGGCCGCCGTCGATGCCCCCGCTGGCGAGCGCGAGGCCCACGAGGCGCTCGATCTCCGCGGCGGGCGGCGCGCCCGCCGCCACCCCGATGACCTCCACGTCCAGCATGGGCTAGGCCCGCTTGGCGGGCCGCAGCCCGGGCGCCTGGCGCTCGGCGTGCTCGCCGTAGGCCTCGACGATCCGCTGCACGAGCCGGTGGCGCACGACGTCGTCGCCGCCGAAGCGCACGAAGTCGATCCCCTCCACGTCGCGGAGGATGTCGCCGACCACGATCAGGCCCGAGTGCTGGTCGCGCGGCAGGTCGACCTGCGTGATGTCGCCGGTCACCACCATCCGGGAGTTGAAGCCCAGGCGCGTCAGGAACATCTTCATCTGCTCCGGCGTGGTGTTCTGCGCCTCGTCGAGGATGACGAACGAGTCGTTGAGCGTCCGGCCGCGCATGAAGGCCAGCGGCGCGACCTCGATGACGCCCTTCTCCATGAAGCCCGCGACCTTCTCGGGCTCGAGCATGTCGTGCAGCGCGTCGAACAGCGGCCGCAGGTACGGGTCGATCTTGGCCATCAGGTCGCCGGGCAGGAAGCCCAGGCGCTCGCCGGCCTCGACCGCGGGCCGCGTGAGGATGATGCGGCTGACCTCGCGGCGCGTCAGCGCCGCGGCGGCCATGGCGACGGCGAGGAACGTCTTGCCGGTGCCGGCGGGGCCGACGCCGAAGGTGATCGTGTTGTCGCGGATCGAGTCGACGTAGCGCTTCTGGTTGACGGTCTTCGGCGCGACCTTGCGCGAGCGGTGGCGCCAGACGACGTCCTCGAGGACCTCGGCCGGCGACGCGTGCTGGTCCAGGGCGCGCGTGACCGCGCGGATCGTCCCGGGGGCGATCTCGTGGCCCTGCTCGATCAGCTCGGCCAGCTCGCGGACCACGGTCGCCGCGGCGGCGACCGGCTCGGCGTCGCCGTCGAGCGTGACGAGGTTCCCGCGCAGGAACAGGTCGCAGTCGACGTGGTCCTCGAGGGCCTTCAGGATCTCGTCGCCGCTGCCGCTCAGCGCGGCCGCCACCTCGTTGGACAGCTCGATCTGGCGCCGCATCAGGTCCGCAGGGCCTGGGTCGCGATCGCCGACACCCGCTTGCCGTCCGCGCGCCCGGCGACCTTCGGCATCGCCGCCTTCATCACCGCGCCCATGTCCTTGGGCGAGGACGCGCCGCTCTCGGCGACCGCCGCCGCCACGATGGCCTGCAGCTCCGCGTCGGACAGCTCGGCGGGCAGGTAGCCCTCGATCATCCGCGCCTCGGACTCCTCCTGGTCGGCGAGCTCGTCGCGCCCGCCCGCGCGGAACGCGGAGGCGGACTCCACGCGGCGCTTGCGCTCCCGGCGCAGGACGGCGAGCTCGTCGTCGGAGCCCTCCTTGGCCGCCTTCTGCAGCTCGGACAGGATGAGGCGCAACGCGCCGACGCGATCCCGCTCGCCCGCCTTCATCGCGGTGGTCAGGTCGGACTTCACGGTGTCGGCCAGCGTCATGCCCTCCAGAGTCTAGAAGGGTTCCCGGAGGCGGTGAGCGGCCTGACCGGGCGCTGTGACGGGCCTCCAGAGCCGGGAGCATCGCGCCGATGCATGCAGCGATGCCCCGCCTGCCGCTGTCGTCCGCCGCCGCCGTCCTGCTCGCCGCCTGCGGGCTCGCCGCGCCGGCCGCCGCGCCCGCCGCGACCCTGGCCGGCTGGGACGCCCCGCAGCAGCGCCGCGCGGTCCAGCAGGGCGTGATGGCGCCGCTCGAGGACGGCGGCTTCCACGGCGACCGGCCGCTGTCGGGCGCCCAGCTCAGGGCCGCGCTCGGCCGGCTCGCCGCGCGGCAGGCCGCGCCGGCGGTGACGCCGCCCGTCGCGCCGACGGTGAGCGTCATGGGCTTCGACGCGCTGCTCGTGGCGCAGCTCGGGCTCTCCGACGTGGCGCGTGCGGTCCAGGCGCAGGCGGCCCACGCCGGCCTGACGCCCCCGGCGCGCTTCGGCACCGAGGTCGTCGCGCGGCTGCTGGGCCTGCGGACCGACCACCCGGCCTCCGACGACGCGCTCGAGCTCTACCCCACCCAGGCGATCACCCGCGCCGAGGCGGCGTGGTCCCTGGCGCAGGCCGGCGCCTTCGACGGCTCGCAGCAGGCCTACGCCCGCGCGACGCTGGCGCGCTTCGTCCTGCCCCGTTACGCGGGCCGCCGGCGCGCCGCGCTGCGGATCGCCGTCGCGCGGATCGGCATGCCCTACGTGTGGGGCGGCGAGACCGACCGAGCGTCGGCGGCCTACGGCGGTCAGGTCCACGGCGGCTACGACTGCTCGGGACTGGCCTGGCGCGTGTTCAAGCTGTCCGGCCTGCCCGGCGGCGGTTCGCTGCGCGGGCGCACCGCGGCTCAGCAGGCCGGCGAGATCCCGCGCTCGGCGCGGCTGCGCCTGAGCGGGGTCCGCGGCGGGGACCTGCTGTTCTTCGGGCCGGGGCGCTTCTGGCAGAGGGCGACCGAGCGGCGCATCGTCCACGAGGGGATCGCGCTGACGCCGGACTGGATGATCCACGCCTCCGCCCAGGGGGTCTACGTCTCCCCGCTGTTCGAGCCCTGGCGCCGGGCCGAGTTCAGCTGGGGCCGGCGCCTGCCCGGCCCATAGCCGGCGGCCCAGCCCGCGGCCTCAGCCGAAGAAGACCTCCGCGGTCGCGTACAGCCCGGGGTCCAGGAGCTTGGGCTCGGCCACCGCCTCGGCGAGGTCGGCGAGCGCGATCTCGGTCCCGCGCAGCGCGACCATCGTCCCGTGCGCACCGGCCAGCGCGGCCTCCGCGGCCCGCACGCCGAAGCGCGTGGCGAGCACCCGGTCGTAGGCCGTCGGGGTCCCGCCGCGCTGGACGTGGCCGAGGATCGTCATCCGGCTCTCGTAGCCGGTGCGCCGCTCGATCTCGGCTTCCAGCGCGACGGCGATGCCCCCCAGGCGGGCGTGCCCGAAGGCGTCGGTCGCGCCGTCGCCGAGCGCCGCCGTGGCCAGCCCGGCCCCGTCCCGCGGCGTGGCCCCCTCGGAGACCACGACGATCGAGAACGTCCGCCCGGTGGCGTGGCGGCGGCGCAGGACGTCGCAGACCTCCTCGACGTCGAAGGGCCGCTCGGGCACGAGGATCGCGTCGGCGCCGCCCGCGATCCCGGCGTAGGCGGCGATCCAGCCGGCGTGGCGCCCCATGACCTCCACGACCATCACGCGGTTGTGCGACTCCGCGGTGGTGTGCAGGCGGTCGATCGCGTCGGTCGCGATCTGCACGGCCGTGTGGAAGCCGAAGGTGACGTCCGTCCCCGCGAGGTCGTTGTCGATCGTCTTCGGGACGCCGACCACGGCGACGCCGTCGTCGCTCAGGCGCCGCGCGACCCCGAGGGTGTCCTCCCCGCCGACCGGGACGAGCGCGTCGATCCCGCGGCGCTCGAGCACCGCGCGGATCGACGCGGACCCGTCGGCGCCGTCCGCGTACGGGTTCGTCCGCGACGTGCCCAGGATCGTGCCGCCGCGGGGCAGGATGCCCGTGGTCCGGTCGTGCGTCAGCTCGACCGTGTCGTCCGCCAGGACGCCGGCCCAGCCGTAGCGGAAGCCGGTCACCGCGTGGCCCTCGCCCGTCGCCTTGCGCACCACGGCGCGGATCACGGCGTTCAGGCCGGGGCAGTCGCCCCCGCCGGTGAGGATCCCGAGGCGCATGCCCCCGACAGTAGGTCAGGCGCGCCGGAGCAGCAACGCCGCCCATTCCGCGCCGTGGCGGCGGGCGGCCTCGCGCAGGCCGCGGTGCTCGGCGAACGCCGCGGCGACCTCGTCGGCCTCGTGCGCGAGCAGCCCGGAGGCGATGAGCACGTCGGGCTGCGCGCCCGTGAAGCCGTCCCGCGCGACCCGCAGCAGCAGGGGCCGCAGCAGGTTGGCCAGGACCAGCGGCGCCCCCGGCCCCGGCCCCTCGTGGACGAGGTCGTGGCGCGTGGCGGCGACCTCGACGCCGTTGGCCAGCGCGTTGTCCCGCGTCGCCGCGATCGACGCGCGCTCGTGGTCGAAGCCCGCCACCGGCGCCCAGCCCAGCTTCGCGGCGGCGATCGCCAGGACACCCGAGCCGCAGCCCGCGTCCATCGCCGCGCCGCGCGAGCCGGGTGGCGTGCCGTCCGCCAGCTCGAGCAGCAGCTCGAGGCACAGGCGCGTGGTGTGGTGGGCGCCGGTCCCGAACGCCTGCCCCGGGTCGATGACGACCTCCAGGCTCTCGCCGCCGGGCGCCGGCGCGTGCCACGGCGCGCGCACCCGCAGCCGGCCGCCGATCGCGATCGGCCGGTGGAAGTCGCGCCAGCGCTGCGCCCAGTCGTCCGCCACCTCGGAGGTCGAGACGTCGACGAGGGCGTCGCCGGCCGCCGCCCGCAGGTCCGGCAGCGACGGCAGCTCGCCCGGGGCGCCGTAGATCGCGTACTCGACGCGGTCGCCGAGGTCGGTCTCCTCGACGCCGGCGGGCGCGAGCGCCAGCAGCTCGGCCAGCGCGAGCTCGGCGTCCTCGCGGCGGACGCGCACGGCCAGGCGCAGCATCGGCCCAGGCCCTCAGGCGTGGAACAGCCGCTTGAGCTTGGACACCATGCCCTCGTCCCCGGCCAGGTTCTCGGGCGTGATGGAGGTCGCGAGCTGCTCGAGCAGCGCGCGCTGCTCGCGCGTCAGGCGGCGGGGGATGACCACGTTGGCGACGACGCGCAGGTCGCCGTGGCGCCCCGGGCGCCGCAGGACGGGCATGCCCTTGCCGCGCAGCGTGATCGTCGCCCCGGGCTGGGTGCCCGCGGGGAGCTCGACCTCGACGTCGCCGTCGAGCAGCGACCCCGCGCGCAGCGTCCCGCCGAGCGCCGCCTGCGGCGCCGGGACGTCGAGCACCGTGACCAGGTCGTCCCCATCGCGGATGAAGCGCGGGTCGGGGCGCACCTGCACGACGACGTAGAGGTCGCCGGCCGGCCCGCCCGCCTCGCCCGCGTGCCCGCGCCCGGACAGGCGCACGCGCTGGCCGTCGGCGATTCCCGCGGGGACGTCGACCTCGAGCGTGCGCACGCGGACCTCGCGGCCGCGGCCGTCGCAGCGCGCGCACGGCGTCTGCGGGACGCGCCCGTCGCCGTGGCACACGTCGCAGTCCACCGTCCGCACGACCTGCCCGAACGGCGTGCGCGAGACCGCCTGCAGCCGGCCCGCGCCGCCGCAGCGCTCGCAGGTCTCGATCGGCGTGCCCGGCTCGGCGCCGTTGCCGTGGCAGTGCTCGCAGACGTCGACCGCCTCGAAGGACAGCTCCTCGCGCGTCCCGCGCGCGGCGTCGGCCAGGTCGACCGAGACCTGCACCGCGACGTCCGCCCCGGCCATCGGCCCGCCGGCCGTCCGCCCGCCGAACGCCTGCCCGAAGAACTGGTCGAAGAGGTCGGAGATCGAGCCGAAGCCGTCGAAGCTCGGGCCCATCCCGCCGGAGCGCAGCCCCTCGTGCCCGTAGCGGTCGTAGGTGGCGCGGCGCTCGGGGTCCGAGAGGATCTCGTAGGCCTCCGCGGCCTCCTTGAACTTCTCCTCGGCCTGCGGGTCGTGCGCGTTGACGTCCGGGTGCAGCTCGCGGGCCAGCCGGCGGAAGGCCTTCTTGACCTCGGTCTCGTCCGCGTCGCGGCCGACGCCGAGGACCTCGTAGGGATCGCGGGTGGTGGAGCTCATGCGATGTCGTACACGTCCTCGATGAAGCGGGAGAGCTGGTGGGCGGCGTCGCGCACGCTGCGGATGGCGCCGGCGTAGTCCATGCGGACCGGGCCGATGACCGAGACCGTGCCCAGCTTGCGGGCCGGCAACCCGTAGCCGGCGGCGACCACGGCCATCGACTGCAGGGCGGGCGCCTCGTTCTCGGCGCCGATCCGCACGAGGACGTCCCGCTCGCCGAGCGCGGCGCGCAGGACGCCGAGCAGCGTCACGCGGCGCTCGAGCATGCCCATCAGCGCGTTGATCTGCGACAGGTCGTGGACCTCCTGGCGCCCGAGCAGCCGGGCCGTCCCGTCGACGTAGAGCGCGTCCTCAGCCGTCACGACGAGATCGGTGAACGCGGGGGCCAGCGCCTCCAGGAAGGTGCCCTCCGCCGCCCCGAGCGACGGGTCCGCCAAGCGTGCCCGCAGCGTGCGCCAGCCCAGCCCGACGCCGGTCAGCGCCTCGTTGAGGTAGGCCCCCGCCCACGACACGAGCCCCGGGTCGACGGCACGGTCGAAGGTGAACACGCGCTTGGACACGCCGCCGGTGGAGGTGATGATCACGACCATCAGGACCTGCGGCTGGAGCGCGAGGACCTCGACGTGGCGGATCGTGGCCGTGTCGATCGGCGGCGCGGAGACGATGGCCAGCAGGTTCGTGACCTGCGACAGCGTCTCGGCGGTGACCCGCATCGCCTCGTCGACCTCGCGGCGCATGAGCTGCAGCCCGAGGCCCGGCCCGCCGGGGCCCACGCGGGCGGGCAGCCGGTCGCGGCCGCCGAGGAGGTGGTCCACGTAGTAGCGGTGCCCCGCGTCGGTCGGCACGCGCCCGGCGCTGGTGTGCGGGTGCACGAGCAGGCCCTGCTCCTCGAGCTGGGCGAGCTCGGTGCGGATCGTCGAGGGCCCGCAATCCAGCTCGGGGTCGGCGGCCAGGGCCTTGGAGCCCACGGGCTGCCCGGACGTCACGTGGGCGTCGACGACCTTGCGCAGGACGAGCTCTTGGCGCGGGCTCAGCACTCCCGTGATGGTACGAAGCCGGCCGGGCGCGTCAGGCTGGCAGCTCGATCTCGGCCTCGGCGTTGCGGATGATCTGGGTGCCGCCCTGCTCGGCGACGGTGTGGACCACCGCGACCCCGTCGCGCACCTCGTGCACGACGCCGGTGACGGTCAGCTCCTGCTCGGGGAGCCCCATGCCGCGGAACTGGACCCTGAGGCGCTTGAGCGCGTGCGGGCCGCCGCCGGCCTGGGTCTGCGCGCGGGCGACCTGCGCCATCGTCCATAGCCCGTGCAGGATGCGCCCGGGCAGGCCCACCTGCTTGGCGAACTCCTCGTCGATGTGGATCGGGTTGAAGTCGCCCGAGGCGCCCGCGTAGCGCACCGTGAGGTACCTGTCGGGTGTCGTCCTCAGCTCCGGAAGGGCGTCGCCGGCCTGCATGTCAGATCCCCCGCACGATGTTGGTCCAGGTGCCGACGGCCACGGTGTCGCCGTCCTGGTTGGTGGACGCGGACTCGAAGACGTAGAAGCCCTTGCCGGCGCGCTCCTCGATCGACACGACCGAGACGGTCGTGCTGATCTCGTCGCCGGCGACCACGAGCGGGCCCCACTTGAACTCCTGGCCCCCGTGGACCATCAGCGAGAAGTCGAGGCCGACTTCCGGGTCGAAGAGCGCCGGCCCCATCGCCGGGCCGCTGTAGACGACGGCGAACATCGGCGGCGCGACGACGTCGGCATAGCCCGCCCTGCGGGCGGCCGCCACGTCGAGGTGCAGCGGCTCGGTCTCGCCCACGGCCAGGGCGTACTCGCGGATCTTCTCGCGGCCGACGGCGTAGACCAGCGGGTCGTAGCGCTTGCCGACCGCCTCGGTGGAGAGGGGCATGGCGCGCAGCCTATGGCGTCACCCGCGCGCGCGACGTCAGACGATGATCGCGACCGCGCCGCCGTCGGCCGACCACGCGGCGCCCGTCACGGTCGAGGCGCGGGCCGAGCACAGGAAGACGACGACGTCGGCGATCTCCCCCGGCCGCGCGAAGCGCCCGAGCGGCACCTTGGCCTCCTGGATGGCGATCGCCTCCTCGCGCGACACGCCGCGCGCGGCGGCGGTCTGCTCGGCCAGGCCGCCCGCCGCCATCCACAGCGGCGAGGCGACCGGGCCGGGCGCGACCGCGTTGACCAGCACGCCCTCGGCGGCCCACGCGTCGGCGAACAGCCGCGAGAGGGAGAGCTGGGCGGCCTTGGTGACGCTGTACGCCGCGTTGGTCTGCGAGGGGCGCTTGCCCGCGCTGGAGGTGACGTTGACGATGCGCCCGCCGCCGCGGGCGGCCATGCGCGGGGCCGCCGCGCGCATCAGCCGCATCGGGCCGAGGACGTGCAGCTCGAACTGGCCGTGCCAGTCCTCGTCGGTGAGATCGTCCAGGGCGCGCGCGTAGGAGGTGCCCGCGTTGTTGACCAGCACGCCGATGCCGCCGAGCGCCTCGGCGCGCGCGACGATCCGCTCGGCGTCCTCGGGCACGGTGACGTCGGCTGCGAGCGCCTCGCCGCCGACCTGCGCGGCGGCCGCCCCGAGCGTCTCGGCGTCGCGGCCGACGAGCAGCACGCGCGCGCCCTCGGCGGCGAGCCGGCGCGCGGTCTCCAGCCCGATGCCGCTGCTCGCGCCGGTGACGACGCACACCGTGCCGGTCAGCTCGAGATCCATCCCCGCATCGTCCCAGGCCGCTCGGGCCGCGGCCCGGCCGCGCGCTGGGCGCGTTGCGCCACATCCCGGAGGACCGATGCCGTACGATCGGGGCTCTGAACGCCCTGCACCCGTTCTCGAGGACTCCATGACCGCTGCGAAGACCCTGCTCGCCGTCCCGTCCGCCGTCGCGGCGCTCGCGCTCGTGGGACCGAGCCCGGCCCTGGCGATCACCGGCTACGCCGGGGCGCCCACCGCGGTCGCGGCGCAGTACCCGGCCTCGGCCAACTCGCAGACGCCGGGCTCGCAGGCGCCGTCGCTGTCGCCCAAGCCGAACACGCCCGTCTCGTCGAACTCCCAGACGCCGGGCTCCTCCCCCAGCCAGTCGGGGGCGCCGAACGGCAACGGCAACGGGGGTCCGGCCCAGCCGGCGCGCCAGATCGTCGCGAGCGCGAGCCCCGTCGGCACGCTGCCGTTCACCGGCTACGCGGCGATCGCCGCGATCGCGGCCGGCCTCGCGCTCCTGCTCGGCGGCCTCGCCGTGCGGCGCGTCGGCCGCGCCTAGCTTCCCCGGCGAAGGCGGACCGCGCCGCGCGCGGGCCCGGGGCGCGGTGCCTACTGCCCGCGGCGACCGCACACGTGGGCGACCGTGCGCAGCAGGATCTTCACGTCGGTCCACAGCGACCAGTTGGTCACGTAGAGGTAGTCGATCGCGACCATCTCGCGCAGCGGCGGGCGCATCGGGCCGCTGATCTGCCACTGCCCGGTCATCCCCGGCGTCAGGCGCAGGCGGTCGCGGTCCCAGCCCATGATCCGCTCGTCCTCCTCGGCGATCAGCGGGCGGGGCCCCACGAGCGACATGTCGCCGCGCAGCACGTTGACGAGCTGCGGCAGCTCGTCCAGGTTGGCCCGGCGCAGGATGCGGCCGACCGCCGTGACCCGCGGGTCCTCGGGCAGCTTGAACAGCTCGCCGGCAGCCACCGCCTCCGCGAGCTCCGCCTTCATCTCGTCGGCTCCGTCCACCATCGTCCGGAACTTGAGCATCTCGAACGGCTCGCCGTCGCGGCCGATCCGGGGCTGGCGGAAGAGGACCGGCCCGGGCGAGCCGAGGCGGATCGCCAGTGCGATCCCGGCGAACACGGGCGCCATCACGAGCAGCCCCAGCGCCGAGCCCGTGAAGTCGAACGCACGCTTGGCGCGCCGCGTCGAGCGCCGCATGCCGTCGGTCCTGACGGCCATCAGCGTCATGCCGCCCACCGTCTCGAAGCGGGTCGTCGAGCCGAGCACGGCGCCCATCCCCGGCAGGACGCTCACGGTCAGCCCGAGCGCGCGGGCCTCGCGCAGCAGGTCGATGCTCTCCCGGGCCTCGGCGGTCTTCGAGGACACCACGAGCCGGTTGATGTCGTGGGCGACGACGAGCCGCTGGAGCATGCGGCCGGTGGGCGCGGACGCCCGCTCCTGCTCGGCGGTGAGCTCGGGCAGCGCGACCTGGGCCACGACCGTCGCCGGGACGTTGTGGCCGTCGAGCTTGCCCCGCAGCGCGTGGGCGTCCAGGTCGTCGCCGAGCAGCAGGCAGCGCTCCAGCGGGCCCAACCGGCGCACCACGGCGCGCGCGACGCCGCGGAGGACCACGAGCCCGCCGAGCAGCGCGCCGAGGAACACCGCGGGCACGCCCGCGCCGAGCCGAGCGCCGGCGAGGACGGCGACCCACCATCCCACGAGCGACACGCCGGCCGAGAGCTGGAGCAGGGCGGGCGCCTCGTCCAGCGTGGTCTTGCGGAGCCGGACGCCGTCGTCGCCGTTCAGGCCCATGATCCGGGCGAGCACGAGCACGAGCGCGACCGCGGCGAACGCGGCGCCGCCCAGCTCGCCGCCGGCGGCCGCCTGCGCCGCGGCGACGGCCACGACCGCCGCACAGGCATCGGCGACGCCGAGCGCGAAACGCGAGCGCCGGCGCCGGGAGCGCGCGCTGCGCGTCGGCTCCGCGGTGAGGGCCCCCGGCGCCTCGTTGCCGCGGCGGCGCAACGCGGACGCCGAGACGGGGGCCGCGCCGTTCGCGGCCCCGTCGAGGGTCGCGGCGCCCCAGGCGTCGAAGCGACGGCGGAAGCGCTCGCGCACGAGGGTGCCCACGATGCGGGCGCTGTCGGGCGCGGCCGCCTCCCGCGCCCCGTCCGGCGGCGGGCACGGCACCTCGGTGACCCGCAGGCCGGCGCGGGCGGCCCGCAGGTTGAGCAGCGTCTCGAGGTCCGTGGTCGCCCCGGCGAGGTCCAGCCGGGGCAGGCAGTAGCTCCAGAACGCCACGGAGCCGTTGGAGACGTCGCTGTAGCTGGTCCCGTAGAGGACGTTGACCAGGCCGCTGAGCGCACGATCGGCCATGCGGCCGGCGGCCCCCACGCCGGTCGCGGCGGCGCCGGGGAGGAAGCGCGAGCCCTTCGCGTAGTCGGCGCCCTCCTGCAGCGCCCGCACGAGCGCCGGGATCTGCGCCGGATCCGTCGACCCGTCGGCGGCGAAGACCACCACGATGTCCCCGGCCGCGGCCTCCAGGCCCGCGGCCAGCGCCTCCGCGGGCTCCAGCAGGTGCGCGCGGACGACCACGGCGTCGGAGCGCAGCTCGCGCGCCCGCTCGACGACGGACGCCACCGGGACCGCATCGACGAGCACCACCTCGTACAGGTCCTCGGGCAGCCGCTCCAGGATGTGCCGCAGGTCGAGCGCCGCGTGCAGGACCGGCACCACCAGGCTGACCCGCGGCTCCGCCGCGACGCGGTCGGCGGCCCGCTCGAACCGGGCGGCGCGGCCGGGCCCGTCGATCCGGCCGCCACGGGTGGCGGACCGTTCGTCGAGCGTCGTTCGTGTCCTGGTGGACAAGTCGGGGTTCATCCTTCCGACGTCGCTTGCAGGCGGTGGGGCAGCATGAGGGCGCCGTCGTCATGACGGCGCCTGTTCTGAGCGGGCATCATACGGAGGCCCAACTGCTCCGTTCATCGCATCGTCCACGAATCGGCGCCGCGACTCAAGCGCTCGCGGCCGATCCTCCCCGGACGGCGAGGACGGCTGGACGGACGCGCTCCCGCGGCTCGGGCGTCCGCGGCGACCCGGCCGTCAGCGGCGCGTGCGGCGCTGCGCGGCGCCCAG
>JAICJK010000096.1 GCA_025928415.1 Solirubrobacteraceae bacterium
CCGCGTCGGCCTGTCCCGGCTCGGCCCGGCTCACCCGACGATGAACGAGAAGCCGACCCCGGCGTCGAGCGCCCCGGTCGCGCCGTTGATCGTCGCGAGCTGGATGTCGTTGCCGCTGCAGCCGCCGGTCGGGTTGCTGAACCAGTAGACGAGCGGCACCGGCGACGCGCTGGTCGTCAGGCTGCGGTTGACCGTCGCCGTCACCACGGCCGACGTCGCCGGGATCTCGGCGGGCAGCGTCACGCAGTAGATCCCCGCGCTCGGGGTGTAGACGCGCGCGATGTTCTTCGGGTTCAGGACGCCGTTGGTGCCCGGCTGCACGCTGCCGTAGGCGCGGGCGGTGCCGGCCGGGCCCGTGGCCCCCGTGGCCCCGGTGGCGCCAGTCGCCCCGGGAGGCCCGGAGGGGAGCTGACCGGCCTTGAAGTCCTTGGACAGCAGCGTCCCGTTGCGCACCTTGGTGCTCGTGACCGCGTTGCCCGCGATCTTGTCGCGCGTGACCGCGCCGTTGCGGATGTTGCGCGAGGAGATCCTGATCGCCGCATAGCTCGTGCCCCCGAGCGCCAGGAACAGCGCCAGCGACGCGGCGACGTTCGCGTAGCTCAGATGGCGCCGCAGCGCCCCGAGGCGCCTGCGCGCCGACCCCCGCCGACCATCCCCGCCCCCGGACACCATGCCGACCTCCCCGTGAAAGTTGCGGTTCCGGTGTGACGCTATTCGCGTCGCAGGCCAGGCGACCCACCCGAACGGCCAGGATCGGCCGGGCGCCCGCGATAGGGTCGGCGGCGGAGAGATGCCGGCCGACGACGTCACGCACTGGGCCCGCAACGGCGGCGTGAACATCGCCTACAAGGTGCTGGGCGACGGCCCGATGGACCTCGTGTTCCTGACCGGCCTGGTGAGCCACATCGAGGTCATGCTCGAGGAGCCCGGCCTGCGCCGCTGGTTCGAGCGGCTCGGGCGCATCTCCCGGGTCGTGCTCGTCGACCGGCGCGGGTCCGGGCTGTCGGACCCGCTGACGGGGCCGCTGACGCTCGACGAGGAGGTCGGCGACGTGGCCGCGGTGCTGGACGCCGTCGGCAGCGACCGGGCGGTGCTCCAGGCCTACGCCAGCGGCGGCCCGCTGGCGATCGCCTTCGGCTGCCTGCACCCGGAGCGCACGCTCGCGCTGGTCCTCTACGCCTCGATGGTCCGCACGCTCCAGGACCCCGAGGGCGGCTACGAGTGGGCCGATCCGCCGGACGTGCGGCGGCAGCGGATCGACCAGCTCGTGGCGGCCTGGGGGACCGGCTCCAACGCGGAGGTCATGGCGCCCTCGGCGGCCGGGGACCCGGCCCTGCGCGCGTGGCTGGCCCGCATGGAGCGGCTGTCGATGACCCCCGCCGGCGTCGAGCGCCTGGCGCGCAACCTGGAGGACGTCGACGTCCGCGGCCTGCTGGGCAGCCTGCGCGTGCCCACGCTGGTCCTGCACCGCACCGACGACCAGCTCATCGACGTGCGCCATTCGCGCTACCTGGCCGAGCACGTCCCCGGCGTGCGCTACGTCGAGGTCCCCGGGCGCGACAGCCTGCCGATGGTCGGGGACACCGAGGCGCTGCTCGGCGAGATCGAGGAGTTCCTGACCGGCGGGCGGGCCTCGGGCGTGGACCGCGAGCTGCTGACCGTCCTGTTCACCGACGTCGTGGACGCCACCCGGCGCGCGGCCGGGATGGGGGACGGCCGCTGGCGCGACCTGCTCTCCAGCCACGACGAGGTCGTCAGGGCGGCCGTCACGCGCTTCGGGGGCCGGGAGGTCAAGACGATCGGGGACGGCTTCCTGGTGACCTTCGAGGGCCCGCCGTCGCAGGCCGTGCGCTGCGCGCGGGCGGTGACCGGCGGCGTCCGCGACCTCGGCCTCGAGGTCCGCTGCGGCCTGCACACCGGGGAGTGCGAGCACCTGGGCGAGGACGTCGGCGGCATGGCCGTGCACATCGCCGCGCGGGTCTGCGCGCTGGCGGCGCCCGGGGAGGTGCTGGCCTCGGGGACCGTCTACGGGACCGTCGTCGGCTCCGGCCTGGAGTGGGAGGACCGCGGCAGCGAGCACCTGCGCGGCGTGCCCGGCCAGTGGCCGCTGTTCGCCTTGGCCTGACAACGGACCGCCGGGCCGCAACATCGCGCCCACGGCGCAACCTTCCGCGAACGGAAGGGGTTGCAAGAGGACAGAAGGGCGATCCCGCCCGGCCGCCGCTCGTGCCGGCGCGCCTGTCCCAGCCCCGAATCGCTAGGAGTCCCCACCCCAATGCGCAAGTTCAACCCCTCGACCGCGAAGTGGCTGCTGGCCACCTCGCTCGTCCTGGTCCTCGGCATCCCGGCCTTCGCCCTGGCCGCCGGCGACGGCAGCCCGCTCAAGGGCGGCGCCCGCAACCCCGGCGCCAACAAGTCCCAGGCGCTGACCAAGGAGACCGAGATCATCGCCGACAACCCGACGTACGGCACGCGGCAGTCCAACAAGTCCGCCGTCGGCGGCGGCGCGATCTACGGCTGCCGCGCGAAGTCCGACCCGAACGCCAAGCCGTGCGTGCGCGCGAACAACCTGTCCAACGGGCTCGCGTTCCAGTTCGAGTCCAACGGCCCGCTCGCCGGCACGATCAACGCCATCGGCGGTGACAACGCCAAGCCGTTCACCACGAACGCGACGGGCGTCGCGACCGGCCTGAACGCCGACCGCGTCGACTCGCAGTCCGCCGACCAGATCTCCGCCGCGGGCGCGAAGGCCGCGACGGACGCCGTCACGGGCGCCATGCGCTTCGCCGCGGTGGCCGCCAACGGCGACCTCGGCGCCAAGCGCGGCGTCGCGTCGGCCGCCCACACCGCCACCGGCACCTACACGGTCGTGTTCGACGCGGACGCCTCCTCGTGCGTCCTGACGGCCACGGAGCAGACGACGGACGACGCGGGCGCCGTGGGCGTCTCGCTCGGCGCGGACAAGAAGACCGTGACGGTCGTCACCCGCTCCGGCGGCGGCGCGGACGGCAACTCTGCGACCGCCCCGGCCGACCGGCCGTTCCACCTGCAGGCGACCTGCCTGTAGCCCGCCCGCGCGGACCCGCTCAGCGGACCTCGCGGCCCCGCGCGCGCGCCCAGGCGTAGCGCGCGAGGAGCGAGGCCCAGTCGGCGGCCCCGCCGTAGAGGTGCGCCAGCGGCCCGGTGACCAGCCGGGCCGCCACGCGCTCACGTCCGGTCAGGATCCGCTGGGCCATGGCCTGAAGCTATCGTGGCGCTCTCATGGCCGCCGTCGCCCAGACCGTAAAGACCACCGTCACCGAGCTGCCCGAGTCGCGCGTGCGCGTCGAGGCGGAGGTGAGCGCCAAGGAGCTCGAGCGCCGGATGCAGGACACCGCGCGCCGCCTGGCCAAGGACATGCGGATGCCGGGCTTCCGCCGCGGCAAGGTGCCGCCGCCGGTCGTCATGCGCCAGGTCGGCCGCGAGGTGATCCTCGACGAGACGATCCGCGGCCAGCTCGGCCGCTGGTACCTCGACGCCGTCGACGCGTCCGGCATCCACCCGATCGGCGAGCCCGACCTCGACCTGGCGGGCGACCTGCCGGCCGCCGGGGCGCCGCTGGCCTTCACGTTCGAGATCGGCGTCCGGCCCGCGGCCACGCTCGGCGAGTACAAGGGCGTCGAGGTCGGCCGGCGCGAGGCCGCCGCCGACGAGGAGGCCGTCGACGCCGAGGTCGAGGCGCTGCGCGAGCGGATGGCGAGCCTCGACACCAAGGACGGCGCCGCCGAGACCGGCGACTTCGTCGTCATGGACTACGCCGGCTTCATCGACGGAGAGCCGTTCGAGGGCGGCGAGGGCCGCGACCAGCTCCTCGAGCTCGGCTCGGGCCGGCTCATCCCCGGCTTCGAGGACGGCCTGACGGGCGCGAGGGCCGGCGAGGAGCGCAAGGTCGAGGTGACCTTCCCCGAGGACTACCAGGCCGAGCACCTGGCCGGCCGGGCCGCGACGTTCGAGGTGACCGTCAAGGAGGTCAAGGCCAAGGCGCTGCCGGAGCTCGACGACGCGTTCGCCGAGAACGCCGCGGGCTTCGACACGATGGCCGAGCTGCGCGAGGACATCGCGTCCAAGCTGGCCGAGGCCGAGGGCGAGCGCGTCGAGGGCGAGTTCCGCGAGGCCGTGCTCGACGCCGTCGTCGCCAACGCGCGGGTCGACGTGCCCGAGCCGCTGGTGGACGCCCGCGCCAAGGAGCTGTGGGACCGGATGATCCACTCGATGTCTCACCAGGGGATCTCGAAGGAGATGTTCCTCCAGATCTCCCAGAAGACCGAGGAGGAGGTCGTCGCCGAGGCCCGCCCGGACGCCGAGCAGGCGCTGCGCCGCGAGGCCGTGATCGCCGCCGTGGTCGAGGCGGAGTCGATCACGCCGTCGGACGGCGACATCCTCGACGCGCTCGCCGCCTCCGCCGCGCGCGAGAGCACCACGCCGGAGAAGCTCCGCGACCAGCTCGAGAAGAACGGCCGCCTCGACGAGCTCAAGGACGACCTCGCCCAGCGCCAGGCGATCGACCTGCTCGCCGAGCACGCCAAGCCGATCTCGGTCGAGCAGGCCAAGGCCCGCGACGGCATCTGGACGCCCGACAAGGAGGAGCGCGAGGCCGAGGGCTCCAAGGCGGGGGGCAGGGCCAAGTTGTGGACTCCCGGCGATTGAGCTGAGCGCCGCGGCCTGGGAGTTCGGCCCGCCAGGGCCGAACTCCCGACCGACGTCGGAGCGCGCTGCGCGACGACGTCGGCGAACTCCCAGGCTCTGGCACAGTCGAGCCGTGCGGTTCTCACGCAGGCACCACCTCCGGCTCCTCCGCCGCCAGCGCCTCGGCCTGCGCCGCCTCGGCGTGCTCGCGGCTGTCGCGGCTGGAGATGAGCACCGCGGCGAGGATCGCGCCGGCGATCGCGAAGCCCGCGCCCCAGAGGAACGCGTCGTGGAAGCCGCTGGTCAGCGCGACGAGCCGGTCGTGCTCGCCGCCCTTGATCGCGCTCGCCGTCGTCGTGTTCGCGATCGACGCGAGGATCGCCAGGCCGAGCGCGCCGCCGACCTGCTGGTTGGTGTTGATCAGCCCGGAGGCCAGGCCCGCCTGGCCGGGGCTGGTCTGCGCCATCGCCGCGATCGTCACCGACACGAACGCGAAGCCGAGCCCGGCGCCCGCCAGCAGCGAGGGCCCGAGCACGTCGGTCAGATAGCCGCCGCCCGCGCTGACCTGCGAGAACCACAGCAGGCCCACGGTGATCAGCCCGAGCCCGCCGATGAGCACGGGCTTGAAGCCGATGCGCGTCACGAGCTGGGACGCTCCGCCCGCCGACAGGATGATCGCCGCCGACAGCGGCAGGTAGGCCAGCCCCGCCTTCAGCGGCGAGTAGCCCAGCACCTGCTGCAGGTAGAGCGAGATGAAGAAGAACATCGAGAACAGCGCCATGCCGATCAGCAGCCCGACGGCGTTGGCGCCGCGCAGCGTCCGCAGCCGGAAGATCGAGAACGGCATCAGCGGGTTGCGCGACCGGGCCTCGATCGCCACGAAGGCCACGAGCAGCGCGACGGCGCCGGCGAGGCGCAGCAGCGTCTCGGTCGACGTCCAGCCCGCGGTCGCCGTGCTGACCAGCGCGTAGACGAGCAGCGCCAGGCCCGCGGTCACCGAGAAGGCGCCCGGCAGGTCGAAGGAGCCGCGCTCCTGCGCGGCGATCCGGCTCTCCGGGAGCAGCCGCGGCGCCACCGACGCCGCCGCGAGCCCGATCGGGACGTTGACGAACAGCACCCACTCCCACCCGAGCGTGTCGGTGAGGATCCCGCCGAGCAGGACGCCGGCCGCGCCGCCCGCGCCGGCCACGGCGCCCCAGACGCCCAGCGCCCGGTTGCGCTCGGCGCCCTCGGCGAACGTCGTGGTGATGATCGACAGCGCCGCGGGGGAGACGATCGCCGCTCCCAGGCCCTGCAGCGCGCGCGCGCCGATCAGCCAGCCCTCGCTCTGCGCGAGGCCGCCGAGCAGCGAGGCCACGGAGAACAGGCCGAGGCCGAGCATGAACATCCGCCGGCGGCCGAGGTAGTCGGCCAGCCGGCCGCCCAGCAGCAGGAAGCCGCCGAAGGTCAAGGTATAGGCGTTGACGACCCAGGACAGGTTGTCCTGGGAGAAGTTCAGGGCGTCGCCGATCGAGGGCAGCGCCACGTTCACGATCGACGCGTCGATCACGATCATGAACTGGGTCATCGCGAGCAGGAGGAGCGCCAGGCTCTTGTCACGGGGTGTCTCGAGTACGGTCATCTGGAAGTCGATCTCCGGTTCCGGTTGCGGGCGCTACGATACGGAGGTATGGTTCCGCTTGTCAAGGGAGCCGACCAGGCGGTTAACCCCACCATTCGCAGATGACGCCATGAGCACCACTCCCGAGCGCCCGATCCGCGCCGACGCGCGGCGCAACCGCGAGCGGATCCTCGCCGCCGCGCGCGCCGTGTTCGCACGGAGCGGGCTCGAGGCGCAGATGGACGACGTGGCGGACACGGCCGGCGTGGGGGTGGGCACGGTCTACCGCCACTTCCCGACCAAGGACGCGCTGCTCGGCGAGCTGGTCGCCAACCGGTTCGAGGAGTTCTGCGCGGAGGCCGAGGCCGCGCTGGCCGACGAGGACGGCGAGCCGTTCGACGTCTTCGCCGACCACCTGCGCCGCAACGCCGCGCTCGTCGCCGCGGACGCCGGCACCCGCCACGCGCTGATGAGCGAGAGCGAGGCGGTGTGGGCGCACGCCGTCCCCGCCCGGGCGGTCCTGATCGAGCTCAACCGGCGGCTCATCGCCCGCGCGCAGGCCGCGGGGACGATGCGCCCGGACTTCGGCGCGGACGACATCCCGCAGCTCATGTGCGGCCTCAGCGCGACGATGGGCATGACCGGCCCGGGGTTCGACTGGCGCCGCCATCTCGAGCTGCTGATCGACGCGATGCGCAGCCGCTGAGGCGCGCTCAAGACGGCGCGCCCGGCGCCGACCGTCCGGTCAGGGGGCGCGAGGCCCGTTGCTACGCTTGCGCCACCTCCGCGGGGGCATTCTTCGCACAGGGAGGAACACCCCACCGATGCAGCGAACCGAAGCGAGGATCCGATGAGCCCCCTTGTCCCCATGGTCGTCGAGCAGACGTCGCGCGGCGAACGCGCCTTCGACATCTACTCGCGGCTGCTCAACGAGCGGATCATCTTCCTCGGGACGCCGGTCGACGACCAGATCGCGAACCTCGTCGTCGCCCAGCTGCTGCACCTGGAGTCCGAGGACCCGGACAAGGACATCTCGCTGTACGTCAACTCGCCGGGGGGTTCGGTCTACGCCGGCCTGGCGATCTACGACACCATGCAGTTCATCAAGCCGGACGTGCAGACGATCTGCGTGGGCATCGCGATGAGCATGGGCGCGCTGCTGCTCGCGGGCGGCGCGGCGGGCAAGCGCATGGCGCTGCCGAACGCGAAGATCCTGATCCACCAGGTCTCGTCCGGCTTCCAGGGCCAGGCGACGGACATCGAGATCCACGCCAAGGAGGTCATCGACCTCCGCACGAAGCTCGACGAGATCATCGCCCAGCACACGGGCCAGGACATCGCCAAGGTCAAGCAGGACACCGAGCGCGACTACTTCATGAGCTCGGACGAGGCCAAGGACTACGGCATCATTGACCGGGTGATCTCGGAGCACTAGCTTCGAGGTCCTCCGCAGCCAGAGGAGAGGGAGATGGCCAGGCCAACGGACTCGAACGAGCAGCTGCTGTGCAGCTTCTGCGGCAAGAGCCAGCGGCAGGTGAAGAA
>JAICJK010000228.1 GCA_025928415.1 Solirubrobacteraceae bacterium
CAGCCGCTGCTCGCCGAGATCTCGCACTTCTTCTCGATCTACAAGCAGCCGGAGGGCAAGGACGTCGACGTCGAGGGCTGGCTGCCCAAGGACGACGCGCAGACCGAGCTCGACGCCGCCCGCGAGCGCTGGCGCGCGGACGGCCGCAACGCCGCCTGACTGCGCCGGCGCCGTCCCCGGGCGGCTGAGCGCCCCGCCCCGCGTTACGGCGTGCTCTCGGTGAGCTGCTTGGCCGTGTCGCCCGGCTCGAGGCCGGGCTCGGAGCTCGAGGCCCGCAGCTCGTAGGCGCGGCGGGCGGCGTCGTCGCGCTGGTCGAGGACCTGGTCGGCCTTCATGGCGTGCGCCACCGCCTCGCGGCCGCGGCGCGGCAGCAGCCCCATGACCGCGGTGATCGTCCCCACGTTGCGCGGCACGAAGACGTCGAAGCGCGGGTTCTGCAGCGCGTCGACGATCGCGTCGGCCACGTCGGAGGGCTCGATGTGCTTGACCCCGCGCGTCTGCTGCAGCCCGGAGGCGAGCTCCGTCTTGACCACGACCGGCATCACGCAGGAGATCTCGATCGGCGTGTCGCGCAGCTCGGCGCGCACCGCCTCCGAGACGCCGACCACGAAGTGCTTGGTCCCGCAGTACGTCGCGCCGCCGGGGAACCCGGCCTTGCCGGCGCTGGAGGCGATGTTGACCAGGTGCCCCCGGTAGCGGCGCTGGAAGCGCGGCAGCACGGCCTTCATCCCGTAGAGGACGCCGTTGACGTTGATGTCGATCATCCGCTGCGTCGTACGGTCGTCCTCCTCGAGGAAGCGCCCGAGCTGCATGATCCCGGCGTTGTTGACGAACACGTCGAGCTCGCCGAGCTGCGCCTCGGCCGCGTCGACGAAGGCGTCCACCGACGCCTTGTCGGTCACGTTGAGCTCGAAGGCCGCGACGTCCGGCCCCAGCTCCTCCGCGGTGGCCTTGGCGGCCGCGAGGTCGAGGTCGCCGATCGCGACCTTCATGCCCTGCGCGACGAGCGCCCGGGCGGTCTCCTTGCCGATGCCGCGCGCGCCGCCGGTGATGGCGGCCACCTGGCCGGAGAGGACGCGGGGGGGCTGCTTGGCCATGGGGTTCCTCCTGGGGGCTGGGACCTTGGTGACGCCTGCGTCAACCGTACCCGACGGCGGGCGGCGCAGCGGAATCCGGGCCCCGGGCGCGAAGATGTGGGGATGGCGCACTTCGAGCACGCCGGGCACCGCCTGGCCTACACCTCCTTCGGCACCGGCGCGCGCACCGTGGTGCTCGTCCACGGGCTGCTGTTCTCCCAGAAGCTGATGCACCCGCTGGCGCAGGAGCTCGCGGCCCACGGGCACCACGTGCTGACGATCGACCTGCTCGGCCACGGGCGCTCGGACCGCCCGGAGGCGATGCAGGAGTACTCGATGACCGGCTACGGCGAGCAGGTCATCGGGCTGCTCGACCACCTCGGGATCGAGCAGGCCGTCGTCGGCGGGCTCTCGCTCGGGGCCAACACGACGCTCGAGGCCGCCGCGCTGGCCCCCGACCGCGTCCGCGGGCTGATCGTCGAGATGCCCGTGCTCGACAACGCGCTGCTCGGCTGCGCGGTCGCCTTCACGCCGCTGATGCTGGCGCTGACCTTCGGCGCGCCGGTGATGCGCGGCGTCCAGCTGCTCGCCCGCGCCGTGCCGACGCCGCAGGCCGGCCCCGGCCGGCTGGCCGACGTCCTGCTCGACCTCGTGCGCCAGGACCCCAAGCCGAGCGCCTCGCTGCTGCAGGGCCTGTTCTTCTCGCGGGTCGCGCCGCCCAAGGCCGTCCGCCGGACCCTGACGATGCCGGCGCTGGTGATCGGGCACCGCCGCGACCCGGTGCACCCGTTCAACGACGCCGACGCGCTCGTGGACGAGATGCCCGCGGCGCGCCTGATCGAGGCGAGCTGGATCGCCGAGGCGATCGTCACGCCCGCGCGGCTGACCGGCGAGATCGCCGCCTTCCTCGACGACGTCTGGAAGCCGCAGCGCACGCCGCGTTCCCGGCGCGCGGCGTAGGCGGCGCGGTCAGCGCGGCGCGGGCGGGCCCGGCGGGTCGACGATGTCCCGGCCGGTCGGGGCGAGGGCCGCGTCGAGCTCGAGCTGCCAGTAGTAGCGCGTGAAGGTCAGGCCGGCCCGGAACTCGCCGACGTGCGGCTCGGGGCGCTCGCCCTGGGCCATGCGGACGATCAGCTCGGGGTAGGTCCGCCCGGGGTGCGCGGCGTACATCGGCGCCGGGAAGGCGCCGCCGAAGCGGGTGTTGACGTCGGTGATGCCCAGCCCGATCTCGCGGTCGCGGAAGACCTGCACCGTGCACGGCCCGCGCACGCCGAGCGCCTCGGCGACCCGCCGGCCGAGGTCGACCAGCTCGGGATCGGCGATCACCGTGCCCTTGATGGACTCGCCGCCGCGCGACTCGATCATCGTGCGCGGGATCGCGTTCAGGCAGCGGCCGTCCTGGTCGCACAGCAGGTCGATCGAGAACTCCGGGCCGTCCATCAGCTTCTGGACCATCACCGGCTCGTCGACGTAGCCGCAGAAGAACTCGGCCTCGCGGGCGTCGCGCGCCGGGTGGATCGAGCGCGCGCCGCTGCCCCGCCGCGGCTTGACCATCACCGGGTAGGAGTCCACGGGCTCGCCGGGCAGCACGGTCGGCGGGGTGGGCAGGCCCAGCCGCGCGAGCAGGTGGTGGGTCTCGTACTTGTCGTAGGTGGCGCGGGCGATCTCCGGGTCGGGGACCAGCGCGGGCAGCAGCCCGTCGGCGCGCGCCTGGGCGAGCACCTCGATGTCGAGGTCGGTCAGCGGCACCACGGCGCCGACGTCGAGCTCCTGGCACAGCGCCTGCAGCGCGGGGACGTAGCCCGGCTCGCGGATCAGCGGGACGGCGCGGCGGACGGTCGCCGCGTACTGGGCGGGCGCCAGCGGGCTGGGGTCGCAGGCGATCACCGTCGCGTGCGAGGCGAACGCCGCGACGATGTCGTAGCGCTTGCCGGTGCCGGTCAGCAGGACGCTCCTCATGGGCCGGGCGCATCCTCCCCGCGGGACGCGGCGCCCCCGTCCCAGCCGCCCGACGCGCCCTTGTAGGCGCCCTCCTGCTTGAGCAGCGCACCCGCGGTGCGGCGCAGGATCTCGAGGTCCAGCCGCAGCGAGCGGTGCTCGATGTAGTGCAGGTCGAGCTCGATGCGCTGCGACCACGGCAGCGCGTTGCGCCCGTTGACCTGCGCCCAGCCGGTCAGGCCGGGCTTGACCGCCAGGCGCCCGAGCTGGCGCGGCGTGTACTGGGCGACCTGGACCGGGACGGTCGGGCGCGGCCCGATCAGCGACATGTCCCCGCGCAGCACGTTGACGAGGTTCGGCAGCTCGTCGATCGAGGTGCGGCGCAGCAGCGCCCCGACGCGGGTGATGCGCGCGTCGCCCTCGTTGACCGCCAGCCCGGCGCCGAGGTGCTCGGCCCCGGCGACCATCGTGCGCAGCTTGAGCACGTCGAACTCGCGGCCGTCCTTGCCGACCCGCCGCTGGCGGTAGATCGGGTGCCCGGGGGTCTCCAGGCGCACGGCCAGGGCGGCCAGCGCGATGACCGGCGAGGACGCCGCCAGGGCCGCGAGGCTGACGACGACGTCGACCGCCCGCCGGATCACCGCGTGCCCTCCGGCGGCGACCAGCCCGCCTGCGTCCCGTGGCGCAGCCAGTCCGCCAGGCCGGCGGCGATCGAGGCCTGCGTGACGACGTAGTAGCGCGCGACGAGCCCGGCGCGGCCGGCGCGGCCGCCCGCGGCGGCCGCCCCGAGCAGCGCGAGCTGCGGCGCCAGGACGCGCGGGCGGCGCAGGCTCGCCGCCAGCGCGGCGGCGTGCAGGAACGGGCCGGCGTAGCGCAGCACGCGGTGGGACAGCACCATCAGCCCGTAGCGCGCGCCGTAGCCGCGCGGGTCGACCAGGCCGCCGCGCAGGACGATCGGCCACGCGTGGGACATCATCCGCCGCTTGCGCGCCCACTCCCCCTCGACGGTCGGGACCATCTTCTCGGTCGCCCGCGCCGCGGGCGCGTAGACCGCGCGGCGCCCGCGCTTGACGAACGTGAACGGGAACGAGAGGTCGTGGCCCATGATCGGGTCGACCTCGACGTAGTCGGCGCGGCGCGTGGCGTAGATCGCGCCGTTGCCGCCGGTGACCGAGGCGCGCGCGGACTCCAGCGAGCGCAGCACCATCTCGTAGCGCCAGTACAGGCCCTCCTGGTTGGTCCCCGCCGCGCCGACGAAGGTGACCTGCCCGCACACGTAGCCGACCTCCGGGTCGGCGAACGGCGCGACCAGCTCACGCAGCGCGCCGCGATCCCAGCGCGCATTGGCGTCGGAGAACGCGACGATCTCGCCCCCGGCGCGGCGGACCGCCGCGTCCTGCGCGCGGATCTTGCCGCCGCGCGGCAGCTCGAGCACGAGGTCGGCGCCCGCCTCGCGGGCCAGGCGCGGCGTCGCGTCCGGCGAGCCGTCGCAGGCGACGATGACCTCGAGCCGCTCGCGGGGGTAGTCGAGCGCGAGCGCGTCGGCGACCTTCGCCGCGATGACGTCCTGCTCGGCGTAGGCCGCGACGATCAGCGTGACGGCGGGCAGGCCATCGTCGCCGGGCGCCGGCGGCGCGGCGGGCGACAGGGGCCGCCGGGGCAGCGCGAGCAGCGCCAGCGGGTAGCCCGCCTGCGCGTAGGCCAGGGCGCCCAGCGCGCCCCAGCGGATCCATGTCGTCGCCCGGCCCATCAGCCCGAGATCCTGGCGTAGAGCTCGGCGTGGCGCTCGGCGATCGGCCCCCAGGCGTAGGTCGTGGCGGCGGCCAGGCGGGCGCTCGCCGCCAGCGCGGCGCGGTGCGAGGGGTCGGCGAGCAGCCGCGCCAGCGCCGCGCGCAGCGCGGCCGCGTCGCCCGCCGGGACGTGC
>JAICJK010000211.1 GCA_025928415.1 Solirubrobacteraceae bacterium
AGGCGCCGTCGGCGAAGTAGAGGTGATCGTCGGGCCCCGTGCGGGTGCTGAGGTCGGCGATCCGCGCGTCCAGGTACCGCGTCGCCTCCTGGGCCACGGGATCCTGGTTCTCCGCGGCGGCGGCGGAGGGAAGCGCAAGCGCGACCACCGCGAGCGTCAGGACGACCAGGGTGGAGCGGGCTGCGCGCGTGAGCCGGACGGGGCAGCGCATGCTCCACAAATCGGCGCATCACCGTCGGTCGTCCACTGATCGCGACCGTTCTAGACCGAAGTAGGAAGTGCGCGCCCCTACGGCGGCCTCCCGGAGCCCCTTCAGGCGCCCATCGCGGCCAGCGACCGCCGCACGTCGTCCACCGCCACGCGGACGTCGTGGTGGCGGGGCCGCGCGAAGGCGGGCACGCGCCGGCCGACCAGGCTCCAGTGCTCGTGGCCGGCCGCCGCGACCGCGCACAGCGTGCTCGGGTTCACGTGCGCCGGCTGGTAGATCTCGAGCACCTGCATGCGACGGGAGAAGATCGCGTTCGAGAACGCTGCGCCGTGGGGGCCGACGGCCAGCTCGGCCCCGGCGAAGAGCTCGACCTGCTCGCCCAGGGTCAGCTCGTCCGGGTCGACGACCTCGAAGCCGAGCGGCTGGAGCAGCCCCAGGACGTCGGGCTCGTTGGCCACCCGCCTCGTCTTCCGGCGCGTCAGGTACAGGCGCCGCACCGGGGTCCGGTCCGCCGCGCCGAGGTGCTCGCGCAGCCATTGGACGGCGGCGCCGGTCGGCCGGCCGACGGGCGTCATCGGCGACGGCCACACGAGCTCCTCGACCTCCAGGTGCTGGCCGGTGTAGGGGATCAGCCGATCCGGCGCGAGCCCCAGGGCGGCGAGCGTCTCGCGATGGAAGCGCGACAGGTGCTCCGGCACGACCACGCCGTCCCATCGCACGCCGCTGGCCTCCAGGACCGCCAGGCGCGGGAGCGCCTCGAACATCCAGTGGTAGAAGCCGTGGCCCCACATGGTGATCAGGGACGCGTGGCGCCCCGGCACGTAGGTCGGCTCGGGGAGCGGCGCTTGCGGCAGTGCCTCGTCGTGCCAGATCCGGTCGTCCCACACGCTCTCGCGCACCACCCGGTGGTCGGCGGCGACGACGGCTCCGCTGCCGGAGACCAGATGGCCGTGGGGGAGGACCGCCACGCGCAGCGGGTAGCGGCCGTGGTGCGCCGGCGCCGTGAGCTGTGGGGCGACGCTCGGCTGGACCGACCGGCTGCGCGTCTCGGGCACCGACGGCTCGGGGAGCTCGACCCCGGTCACCTCGACGTCCTCCAGCTCGTCGAACCGCTCGACCGCCGGCGCGCCCGGCGCGCGCCTGCGGCGCGGCATCCGATGCTCGATCCGGCTGAGCACCGGCCCAAGGTACTCCTGCCATGTCGCTACGTTGCCGGGATGGCCTTCCCGAGCGCCGGGCGGCGGGAGACGATCGCGCGGCTGGCGCTGCCCGGCATCGTCACCGACCTGCGCCGCATGCGCCGCTTCGCGCGCGACCACCGGGTGCGCCTGCGCGGCCCCGGCGGCTACCGGCGCTTCCGCGCGGCGTGCCGCTTCGGCCTCGACCTCCTGCCGCCGGGCGCGCTCGCCGGCCACATCCTCGACGCCGGCGCGAACGAGGGCCAGTTCGCGGGCGCACTGCTCGGCGTGGCGCCGGCGGCGCGGGTGACCGCCTTCGAGCCCGAGCCCGGGACCGCCGCGCGGCTGCGCGCGCGGTTCGGGTCCCGCGAGGGGGTGGCGATCCACGAGCTGGCGCTCGGCCGCGGCGCCGGGACGGCCGAGCTCCACGTGACCGGCAACACGGTGTTCGCCTCGCTGCACCGCCCGCTCGGCGGGCTGACGACGCAGTACCCGCGCGGTGCCGACCTCACGGGCACCGTCCCGGTCCCGGTTGCCGCCCTCGACGACGTGGTGGCCGGCCCGGTCTCGCTGCTGAAGATCGACGTGCAGGGCGGCGAGCGCGACGTCCTGGCCGGGGCGCGGCGGGTCCTGTCGGAGACGGCGGCGGTCCTGCTCGAGGTCACCTTCGTCCCGCACTACGAGGACGAGGCGACGTTCGGCGAGCTGCACGCGCTCCTGCTCGCCGCGTCCTTCCGCCTGCACGCGCTCGGCGAGGGCCGGCGCTCCGCCGGGACCGGCGAGCTGCTGTGGGCCGACGCCTGCTACGTGCGCGCCCCGGCGAGCGCCTGACCGGGGAAGCGTCAGTGCACGGCGGCGGCGGGATGCTCGGGCAGCGTGAGCTCGAACACCCAGAACGGCTGGCGCATCACCGGCACGGACACGTTGTAGACCGGGACGTCGCCGATGCGGCCCTCGAACGTCCCGGCGTGCGCGTGGCCGTGCAGCACCAGGTCGGGCTCGTGCTGGGTGATCGGACCCGCCAGCCGGTCGCAGCCGAGGTAGGTCCAGATCGGCTCGGGCTCGCCGGCCAGCGTGGCGGCGATCGGCGCGTAGTGCAGCAGCGCGATGCGCAGCGGGCAGGTCGCGATCGCCTTCAGGCCCGCGTCGAGCGCGTCGGCCTCGCGCCCGGCCTCCCGGTAGACCTCGCGCAGCAGCGGCTCGCCGAAGTCGGGCAGGTGCGAGCCCGCGAAGCCGCCGACGAACCCCTTGGCCCCGGCGATGCCCACCTCGTGGCCCGCGATGCGGCAGATCGCGTGCTCGCGCTCGAGCACGGTGACGCCCGCCTCGCGGAGCGGCTCGAGCAGCGCGGGGACCCGGTCGGCGTGCCAGTCGTGGTTGCCCAGCACGGCGAACACGGGCATGTCCAGGCCGCGGCAGGCGTTCGCGACGACCGCGGCCTCCTCGGGCTCGCCGTGGTCGGTCAGGTCGCCGGCGAGCAGCAGCAGGTCGGCCTGGCCGCGCAGGGCGGCGAACGCCGCGACGGCCTCGTCGCGGCGCGCGGGGCCGCAGTGCACGTCGCCGGCGGCGGCGATGCGCAGCGTCGTGACGGGCGCGCCTGCGGGGACGGGGGTGATCGGCACCCGCGTGGCCTACCCCGATCGGCGCCGCGTGATAGCGCGCGGCGCGGGTAGGACCCGGACGGTGCACGCCGAGGGACGGTTCGAGGACATCTGCGCGACCCTGCGCGTCGTGGTCGCCGCGCTGGACGAGGCCGAGGTGCCCTACCTGCTCGGCGGCAGCATGGCCTGCTGGGTCCACGGCGCGCCGCCGCCGGTCAAGGACCTCGACCTCGCCCTGCGGCCGGACGACGCCGACCGGGCCCTGGGCGCGCTCGAGGCGGCGGGGCTGAGGCCCGAGCGGCCGCCCGAGGGCTGGCTGGTCAAGGCCTGGCACGACGACGTCTGCGTCGACCTCATCTTCGACCCGCTCGGCGTGGAGGTCACGGCCGAGCTCATCGAGGCCGCGCCGATCCGCGGGGTGCTGGGCCTGCGCCTGCCGGTCATGGCGCTCGAGGACGTGATCGCCAGCAAGCTCCTCGCGCTCGACGAGCACCACCTCGACTTCGCCTACCTGCTCGCGATCACGCGCCCGATCCGCGAGCAGGTCGACTGGGCGGAGGTGCGGTGCAGGACGCAGGACTCGCCCTACGCTGCCGCGTTCCTGGTGCTGCTCGAGCGCCTCGACGTCGTGCCGTCCGCTGCGCCCGAGGGCACGTCCGCGTCAGCCTCCCGCCCGGTCGCCCCCGCCACTACCGACAACTGAATCCTACTTGACAAAAAGAATCGTCGGTGAGACACTGCGCCCGTGCACGACGTCGCCGTCATCGACGATCCCGCCGCCGCGGAGGCCTCGCTGGACCCGATCCGGGCCCGCCTGCTCGCCGAGCTGGCCGCGCCGGGGTCGGCGAGCACGCTCGCGGCGCGCGTCGGGCTGACCCGTCAGAAGGCGAACTACCACCTGCGGGCGCTCGAGCGTCACGGCCTGGCGGAGCTCGTCGAGGAGCGCCGCAAGGGCAACTGCACCGAGCGCGTGCTCCAGGCGACGGCCGCGTCCTACGTGATCTCGCCGACCGCTCTGCCCGCGGTCGCGCCGGACCCGTCGCGCCGGCCGGACCAGCGCTCCGCGCGCTGGCTGCTCGCGGTCGCCGGGCGCCTGGTCGGCGAGGTCGGCGAGCTGATCGCCGCGGCGGGCGCGGCAGGCAAGCCGCTCGCGACCCTCGGCATCGACAGCGAGGTGCGGTTCGCGTCCGCCAAGGACCGGGCCGCGTTCGCCGCCGAGCTCGCGGCCGCCGTGAACGGCCTGGTCGCCAAGTACCACGACGAGGCCGCCCCCGGCGGTCGCCGCCACCGGTTCGTCGTCGCGCTGCACCCCACCATCACGAACCCAGAGGAGCCCCCGTCATGAGCCGCGCCTTCGAGATCACCCGCGAGGTCGGCCTGCCCGCCGCCCCCGACGACGTCTGGACCGCGATCACCGCCGACACCGCCGCCTGGCAGTTCCCGACGGGGATGGAGCTCCCGGCCGGCGACGCGCCACCCGAAGGGGCGCCGGTGACGACCTGGGACCCGCCGCACCGGCTCGTGGTCCGCATGGAGTCCCCGGACGGCACCTTCAACGCGCTGGACTACGCGATCGAGGCCCGCGCCGGCGGCACGGCGCACCTGCGCTACGTCCACAGCGGGATCCTCGCCGACGAGTGGGAGGACCAGTACGACGCCATCGGCGGCCACACGGACTTCTACCTGCACACCCTCGGCCAGTACCTGGAGCACTTCAACGGCCGCCCGGTCACCTACGTCGGGCAGCCGTCGGACGGCATCGCCGGCCCCGAGGCGGCCGGCGCGCCGGACGCGATGGACGCGCTGCGGGCCGCCCTGGGCGTCGCCCCGGACGCCGTTCCCGGCGACGCGGTCCACGCAGCGCTCGGCGAGGCCGGCCCGCTCGACGGCGTCGTCGACTACGCGACGCCCGAGTTCCTCGGCGTGCGCACCACCGACGGCCTGTACCGCTTCTTCGGGCGCAACCACTACGGCGGCGTCGCCGGGATGAGCGCGCACCTGTTCGCCGGCGGCGCCGACGCCGCGGCGCGCGAGGCGGCGCTCAAGGCGTGGCTCGACGGCGTGTACGCCTAGCCACGCCCGGCGCACCCGCGTCGGCCTGTCCCGGCTCGGCCCGGCTCACCCGACGATGAACGAGAAGCCGACCCCGGCGTCGAGCGCCCCGGTCGCGCCGTTGATCGTCGCGAGCTGGATGTCGTTGCCGCTGCAGCCGCCGGTCGGGTTGCTGAA
>JAICJK010000540.1 GCA_025928415.1 Solirubrobacteraceae bacterium
CGCCGCCGGCGACCGCGCCCACCGCCCCGGCCACCGCCGCCAACCCCTCCGCCCCGCCCGCCGCGGGCGGGTCCTCGTCCGGGACCGCGCCGTCGGGCACTCCGGGCAGCATCCCGGCCGCCGGCCCGGGCGGCGCCGCCGACGGCACGGTCACGCAGGCCGTCAAGACCCTTCCGTAGGGGCCCGACGGCAGGGCGGCGCGGTCCGGCGGGCGGCCCGTCGGCCGCGGGCAATAGTGTCGGGCGCCGCATGGAGCGCTACCAGGCCGACCTCGAGCATGAGCAGCTGGTCGTGCGACGCGGCGAGCGCTCCGGCGTCTACGCGATCGTCGCCGTGCACTCCACCGCGCTCGGCCCCGCGCTCGGCGGCTGCCGGCTGTGGCGCTACGACGACGCCCGCGCGGCGGTGCGCGACGCCCTGCGCCTCGCTCGCGGGATGACCCACAAGTCGGCGGTCGCCGGCCTGCCGCTGGGCGGCGGCAAGGGCGTGCTGATGCTGCGCCAGGGCGAGGCGCTGTCGCCCGCGCGCCGCCGCGCCGCCCTCGAGGACTTCGGCGACACGGTCGAGTGGCTCGACGGCGCCTACGTGACCGCGGAGGACGTCGGGACCGCCAGCCGCGACATGGAGGTCATCGCCCGCCGCACGCGCCACGTGTCCGGGCGCGCGCGCCGCCACGGCGGCTCCGGCGATCCGAGCCCGTCCACGGCGCTCGGCGTCGAGACGTCGATCCTCGCCGCCTGCGAGCGGGCCTTCGGCTCCGCGTCGCTGCGCGGCCGCAGCGTCGCCGTGATCGGCCTCGGGCACGTCGGCATGCGCGTGGCGCGGATGCTGGCCCGGCGTGGCGCGACGCTGCTGGCCAACGACCTCGACGTCACCAAGCGGCCCGCCGCGCTCGCGCTCGGCGCCCGGTGGGTCAGCGCCGAGGAGGCGCTGCGCGCCCCCGTCGACGTCGTCTGCCCGTGCGCGCTCGGCGGCGTGCTGGACGACGAGAGCGTCCCCGCGCTGCAGGCGCCCGTCGTCGCCGGCGCCGCCAACAACCAGCTCGCCTCCGACGCCGTGGCCCAGCTGCTGGTCGATCGCGGCGTGCTGTGGGTCCCCGACTTCGTCGCCAACGCGGGCGGCATCGTGAACATCGCGGTGGAGCTCGAGCCCGGCGGCTACGACCCGGCCCGCGCCCGCATGCGGGTGCGGGCCATCGGCGACACCGTGCGCGCCGTCCTCGACGCCGCCGAGGCGAACGCGACGACCCCGCTCGCCGCCGCGATGGAGCTCGCCGACGCGCGGCTGGCCGACGCGGGCCACCCGGCCTGAGTCAGCCCGGGATCCACGTTGTGCCGGCCGCCTACCGGCCGCGCCGGCTGACGAAGGCCACGCACTGCCCCTGGTTCTCGAAGCCGAACCGCTTCCAGCCGCCGTTCTTGCACTGCTCCTTGGTCGCCGGCACGCGGGTCCCGGGCGTGACGGCGATCTCGATCGGGTTGTCGCCGGCGGGCACCGTGGCCGGCGACCTCGTCGTCAGCCCCCCGCCGGCGCCGACCGCGTACTGCGAGACGGTGTCGTCCCCGGCGTTGGCCGCGTAGACGCTGCTTCCGTCGGCGCTTGCCGCGATCCCCAGCGGATACGTGCCGGCGCTCACCGCGGCCGGCGTCTTCGGCGTGAGCGCCCCGCCCGCGCCGGCCGTGAACTCCAGCACCCGCCCGGCGAACCCGGAGTCGGTCGCGTAGACGCTGCCGCCGTCCGGGCTGATCGCCAGGTCGAAGGGGTCCATTCCCGCCGTCACCGACGGCGGTGACTTCGGGCTCAGCGTCCCGTCCGCGCCGGCGCTGAACTGCAGCAAGCGCCCGGGGACGCCGACGAGCGACTCGGCGTCGGTCACGTAGACGCTGCGCCCGTCGGGGCTGACCGCCACGTCGACGAGCTCGGTGAACTCGTCGCCGTTGACGGACACCGCCGGCGGCGACTTCGGGCTCAGCGTACCGTCCGCACCGATCGTGTACTGCACGACCGCGCCCGCCCCCGTGGCGTAGAGGCTGCGGCCGTCCGGGCTGACCGCCAAGCGTGTCCCTCCGTAGGGCACGGTCGCGACGCTGGGCGGCGACTTCGGCGTCAGCGCGCCCGTCGGGCCCACGGAGTACTGGAGGATCGAGCCGAACCCCGCGAGGTCGCTGACGTACACG
>JAICJK010000223.1 GCA_025928415.1 Solirubrobacteraceae bacterium
CGGTCGGGACCGTCTTCGCGATCAGCGTGTCCTACGCGATCCTCGCGCTGGCCTGGCACTGGCCGAGCGACGTCGTCGGCGGCTTCCTCGTGGCCACCACGTGGACGCTGGTCGCGGTCGCCGCGGTCGCCAAGCTGGACCTCGTCCGCCCGCCCGCCGGCCGGGTCGCCGAGGCGGGTCCGGCGCCGCTGTGGTCGACGGCGCGCATCGACCTCGCGCTCGCCGCGGGGGCGGCCGTCCTCGGCCTCGGGGTAGCTATCGCGCGCCCGCGCGCCGTCGCCGAGTTCGCCCTCGAGCGGCCGTCGTTCGTGATCGTCGCCGGCGTCATCGCCACGCTCGCCGCGGTGCTCGCGGCGACGATGGCGCGCGCCGCGCGCCCCTGACCGGCGGGGCTGCGCTCGGCGGCTCAGTCGCCGGCCGACTGGGAGCTGCCGGGCTCCCAGAGCGGCTCCGCGGCCCCGTTGGCGGCCCGCGAGAGGATGAACAGCAGGTCCGAGAGCCGGTTGAGGTACTTCACGACCTCCGGGTTGGCCCCTTCGACGAGCAGCGCGCGGCGCTCGGCGCGGCGGCACACGGTGCGGCAGACGTGCAGGTGGGCGGCCGCGGGGGTCCCGCCGGGCAGCACGAAGGACCGCAGCGGCTCGAGCGTCGCGTTGACCTCGTCGCAGCCCTCCTCCAGCCAGGTGACCTGCTCGGGCCGGACGCGCAGGCGCTCGCGCTCGCCGCCCTCGGGGACCGACAGGTCGGCGCCGAGGTCGAAGAGGTCGTTCTGGATCCGCCGCAGGCGCTCCGCGTGGGCGCCGGGCAGGCCGTCGACGGTGAGCGTCACGCCGATCTGCGCGTTGAGCTCGTCGATCGCCCCGTAGGCCTCGATCCGCGGGTGCGTCTTGGGGACGCGGCTCATGTCCCCGAGGTGCGTCTCGCCGCCGTCGCCGAGCTTGGTGTAGATCCGCGTCAGGTTGACCGTCATGCCCGCCGATCGTACTCGCCGACGGCCCGGTAACATCCCCGCCGCTGTACCGAGGTCGGTGGTCAAGGGAAGCCGGTGCGAATCCGGCGCGGACCCGCCACTGTGACCGGGGAAGCCCCTCCGCATGGCCGATGCCAGGCATCGGCCGGCCACTGCGCCCTTCGGGGCGCGGGAAGGCGCGGGGCGGGTAGGCCCGGGAGCCAGGAGACCTGCCCCGACCGGCAAGCAACCCAACACCCTCGTGGAAAGGGGTGGCCCCGTGCCCACTCGTCGTGTCCTCGGCCTCCTGGTTGGAGGCGTGCTGCTCGCGTCCGCCGCGCCCGCCCAGGCGGCGCCCGTGACCGTCAACCTGCGGGTCGAAGGACCCACGCGAACGCTGTTCGAGGGCCCCGTCACCACCGACGTGGCCCCCTTCAAGTTCAGCGACTCCGCCCAGGCCTACACCTGCGACGCCACCGCCGCCGTCGGCGGCCCCAGCGCCGTCCCCGTCCCCACCCGCGGCGCCGCGCTGGCCACCGCGGCCGCGCAGAACGGCTTCGAGCTGCTCGGCAGCTTCGGCCAGTTCGGCGCCTCGTTCACGCGCATCGCCGGCGAGGACGTCGGCTACGACGCCGCCACCGGGAGGTTCCTCGTCGAGTACCACGACGGCAAGCCCGACGACCTCGGCGCCTGCTCGCGGCAGATCGCCGACGGGGACGACGAGCTGTTCGCCTACGGGACGGGCACCGAGCAGGTGCTGAAGCTCGCCGCCGTGGGGGTCCCCGCCGGCATCGGCAGCCTCGGCGGAGCGGTCACCCTGCAGGTCACCGATGCCGCCACCGGCGCGCCCGTCCCCGGCGCGAGCGTAGGCGGCCAGCTCACCGGCGCCGACGGCCGCGCGGTGGTGGGCCTGACCGCCACCGGGGTCGACGCGTTCAAGGCGACCAAGGACGGCGCGATCCGCTCGAACCGCTACGCCCTCTGCGTCACCGACGGCTCCGACGGGCTGTGCGGCACCAGCGTCCCCGCCCCCGCACCGCCCACCCCGTGCATCACCAGCGGCAACGACGGCCTGTGCGGCACCGTGGACAGGCGGCCGGCCGCCGGGCGCATCCTCTCGCTGCGCAACGGCCAGCGCTTCAGGAAGGGCAAGGGCCCGCGGACGCTGAAGGGCACCGTCGCGCTCGACCCGTCCGGCCTGGCCGCGATCCGCCTGCGCCTGAGCCGCAACGACCGCGGCCACTGCACCGGCTTCGACGGCCGCCGCGAGCGCTTCACGCGCCTGACGCGCTGCTCGACCAAGAAGGCGCGGTTCTTCGCGATCCCCGCTGCCGCGAGCTGGTCCTACCAGCTCCCGCGCCGCCTGGGCCGCGGGCGCTACGTGCTCGACGTCGAGGCCGTCGACAAGGCCGGCAACGCCGACAAGACGCTGCAGCGCGGACGCAACCGCGTCGTGTTCCGTGTGCGGTAGGAGCGCCATCGCGGCCGGGCGCCGCGCCGCCGCCGCGCTCGCGGCGGCGGCGCTCGTCCTGCCGCTGGCGGGCTGCGGGGTCGGGCCGGGCAAGAGCGCGGCCAGCGCGCAGCTCGTCATCACGCAGGACTTCGGGGCGCATCCGCTCGCGCAGCTCACGAACCCGAAGGTCGGCGGAGCCGACACGGTGATGCGCTTCCTCGAGCGCAACGCCGACGTGACCACGCGCTACGGGGGCGGCTACGTGCAGTCGATCGCCGGCCGCAGCGGCGGCACGCGCGACGGGCGGCCGGTCGACTGGTTCTTCTACGTCAACGGCATCCTGGCCTCCAAGGGCGCGGCGTCCACCCGGCTGCGCGACGGCGCGGTGATCTGGTGGGACCGCCACGACTGGACGGCCACCCAGGACGTCCCGGCGGTCGTCGGCAGCTTCCCCGAGCCGTTCATCCACGGGATCGCCGGCCGCCGGCTGCCCACGCGGCTGGAGTGCATCGCGCCGGGCTCGGCCGGCTGCGAGGCGGTGCAGAAGCACCTGACCGACGCCGGCATCCTGGCCCCCGAGGGCGGCCTGCAGAGCTCGCTGGCCAAGGAGACGCTGCGCGTGCTCGTGGGCCCCTACCGCGCGCTGCGCGCCGACGGGGCCGTGCGTCAGCTCGAGCGCGGCCCCCAGGCCTCCGGGGTCTACGCCCGCCCGAGTCGCGACGGCGCGGCGATCGCCACGCTCGACGCCGACGGCCGGACGGTCAGGCGCCTGCGGGCGGGCACCGGGCTGGTGGCCGCCACCCGGTTCGAGGGCGGCCAGCCGGTGTGGATCGTCACCGGGACCGACGAGGCCGGGGTCGCCGCGGCCGCCTCCGCGCTCGACGAGGGCAACCTGAAGAACCGCTTCGCCGTCGCCGTCTCCGACGGCCGCGCCATCCCCCTGCCGCAGGACGCCCCGTGACCTACCGCTCGGTCGCCAGCCCGCTGCACGCCGCCCGGGCCGGCGCGGGCGCCGCCTACTGCCTGGCGCTGGGCGCCGCCGGCCTGGTCTTCCAGCACCCGCTGGTGCTCGGCGCCCTCGCGGTCGCGCTGCTGGCCGCCGCCGCGGCCTGCGGGGTGGGCGGGGCGCTCGTCGGGGTCCTGCGCCTCGCGGTGCCGCTCGCGCTGCTCGTGATCGTCGTCAACGCGCTCGTCAGCCGCAACGGGCTGACGGTGCTGCTGCGGCTCGGCGAGCTCGGGCCGCTCGGCCAGGTCGACGTCACGCTCGAGGCGCTGGTCACCGGCGCCGTGATGGCCCTGCGGGTCGTCGTCGTGGTGCTCGCCGGCGCGCTGTTCGCCGCCGTGGTCGACCCCGACGCGCTCCTGCGGCTGTTCCGGCGGGTGTCGTTCCGCTCCGCGCTGACCGCGGTGCTCGCCACGCGCCTCGTGAGCGTCCTGGCCCGCGACGCCCGGCGCCTGGACGACGCGCGCCGCTGCCGGCCGCCCGGCGCCCTCCCCGGGCGCTTGACCGTCCTGCGCGCGGTGACGACCGGGGCGCTGGACCGCGCCGTGGACGTTGCGGCGACGCTCGAGGTGCGCGGCTACGGCGCGCACGGGCCGTGGCCCGGGAGCGCGCGCGAGCCGTGGTCGCGCCACGACCTCGCGATCGCCGCGGCGGCGGCCGCGGTGGTCGCGCTCACCGTCGCCGCCCGCCTGGCCGGCATCGCGTCGTTCGCCGCCGACCAGCGGCTCGTCGTGCCGGCGGGCACGCGGGAGCTGGCGCTGGCCGCCGCGCTCGTCGCCGTCGCGCTGGCGCCGCTGGCCGACCGCCGGGGGATCGCCCGGTGAGCGTCCTGGCCGTCGACGGGCTGACCTACGCGTACCCGGGCGCCGCCGAGCCCGCGCTGCACGATGTCGACCTGCGTGTGGCGCCCGGCGAGTTCGTCGTCCTCGCCGGGCTGTCGGCGTCGGGGAAGTCGACGCTGCTGCGCGCGGCCTGCGGCCTCGTCCCGCACTTCCACGGCGGGTCCTTCGCCGGGCGTGTCGTCACCGGCGGGCTCGACACCCGCGAGCACGGGCCGGCCGACGTCGCCGCGGTCGCCGGCACCCTGTTCCAGGACCCGGAGACGCAGTGCGTGCTGGGCACCGTGCGCGCCGAGCTGGCGTTCGGCCTGGAGAACCGCGGGCACGGGCCGGCGGCGGTGGCGCGCGGGGTGGAGGAGGCGGCGCTCGCGCTCGGCATCGACGCCCTGCTCGACCGCCCGACCCACGAGCTCAGCGGCGGCGAGCTGCAGCGCGTCGCGCTCGGCGCCGCGCTCGCGGGCCGCCCCGAGGTCGTCCTGCTCGACGAGCCGACGTCGCAGCTCGACCCCGTCGCCGGCGACGAGCTCGTCTGGCTGCTGCGCCGCCTCAACGAGGAGTGGGGGACCGCGGTCGTCCTGGCCGAGCAGCGCCTCGAGCGCGGCCTGGCGGCGGCCGACCGCGTGGTCGCGCTCGCCGGCGGCCGCGTGGTCTGCGACGCGCCCCCGCGCGAGTTCCTGGGCTGGGCGGCCGACGCCGCGCCGGTGCTGCAGACTCCGGGCGCCCGGATGTTCTCGCGCGCGGGGCTGCGCCCGCCGCCCGCCGGGGTCAAGGACGCGCGCGCGACGCTGCGCGCCCACGGCC
>JAICJK010000290.1 GCA_025928415.1 Solirubrobacteraceae bacterium
CCTGCCGAGAGGAGGATCGCGCGGGAGCAGAGGCCGCCCAGCAGCTCGTGGTCGTGCCCGGCCAGGACGGCGATGCCGCCCGTCTGCACCAGGTCGGCCACGTCGGCGGCGAGCACCTCGCGGTACTCGTGGTCGAAGGCCTCGTGGACCTCGTCGAGGAGCAGCACCTCGGGCCGCGTCTGGAGCGCGACCGCGTATCCGAGGCGGGCGCGCATGCCCTGCGAGTAGCTCGACACCGGACGCTCGAAGGCCGCACCCAGCCCGCTGCGGTCCTCGATCGACGGCAGCGCCGCGCGCGCCTCCACGCGCGAGAGGCCGGCGAGCACCGCGAGCAGCACCGCGTTCTCGGCGCCGGTCAGCAGGGCCAGCAGGCCCGCCTCGACGGACAGCAGCGAGCCGACGCGGCCCAGCACGTCGACCGTGCCGCGGTCCGGCTCCAGCACGCCGGCGAAGAGCCGCAGCAGGGACGTCTTGCCCGACCCGCTCGGGCCGAGCAGCGCGACCGCCTCACCCGGCCCGATCGTCACCGAGACGTCGCGCAGCCCCCAGGTCTCGGCACCTCGGCGGCGCAGCCGCGCGAGGGTCGGCGTCACGACGCGCTTCTGGCGGTCGAACAGGAAGCGGACGCCGGCGCCGGAGGCGCGAACCGCGGCGCTCACTCGACGACCTTGGCCAGGTGACGGGCCTCGCCGCGGAAGACGGGCAGCGTCACGGCGAGGGCGACCAGCGCGACGCCCGCCGGATAGAGGAGCTGGGCCACGCCCGGCGCGTGCCCGTACAGCAGCACCGACCGATACGCCTCGAACAGCCCGCTGAGCGGGTTGAGCTGGACGAGATCGTGCGCGCGGCCGGTGATCTGAGCCAGGGGGACGAGCCCGGGCGCGAGGAAGAACAGGGTGCGCGCGAAGGAGACGAGGAACTCGCGCAGGTCCCCGAACCACAGCCCGAACAGCGCCGCCGGGTACGCCGCCGCCACCGCCAGCGCGATGTTGACCGCGACCACGACGGGCAGCCACAGCACCGCCAGGGTCGGCGCGATGCCGTAGACGCCCATCATGAGCGCGAGCAGCCCGAGGCTGCCCGCGAACGCGATCGTCTCCGTGAGGACCCCGGACAGCGGGATCAGGCTGCGGGGGAAGGCCGAGTTCAGGATGATCGAGCCGCGCAGGTTGAGCGCATGCATGACGTTGATCACCGACGCCATGACGAGCTGGAAGGGGACGACCGCGCAGGCGAGGCTCAGGCCCGCGGCCCCGTGGCCCCGCTTGAGGACGAAGGTGACGAGCACGAGGTAGACGCCGACGACGGCGAACGGGTCCACGAGCCACTTCACGGCGCGCCAGCCTCCCCGCCCGTAGCGGGCGCGCAGGTCGGACGCCGTCAGCGCGGCGAGCACCTCGACGCTGCGTGGCCGCGCGCCACTCACCGCGGCACAGGCGAGGAGCGGAGGTGCAGCCACACGCCGAGCGGCACCGCGACCGTCGCGGTGAGGTGGTGCAGCATGTGCAGGATCAGGCCGGCGGGGACGGCGAGCGGACCGCGACGCCGGGCGAGCAGGGCGTAGAGCTCGCGATGCGTCCACCACAGGACCACGGCGCCGGCGAGGGCGAGCCGGGGTCGCCGGCCGGCGACCGCGCCGACCGCGGTGAGGGAGGCCAGCGCGGCCAGGCGCTGGCGCGGGGCGAGCACCATCGCGCTCGAGCCCGAGCGCCGCCGCAGCAGCAGCGCCACCCACGGGGCGCCGCGCGCGACGAGGTCGGAACGCACCATCTGGGCGAGCGTCCACTCCTTGAGGTGCGCGCAGCGCAGGTCGGGATCGAGGACGATGCGCGCCCCGGCGTCGGTCAGGCGCATCCCCAGCTCCACGTCCTCCATCGACGGCCGCGGGTAGCGCCCGGCGTCGAAGCCGCCCGCGGCCAGGAACGCCTCACGCCGCACCGCGCCCAGGCCCGCCCAGAACGTGGTGGCGGGCCCGGCTGCGCGCTGGTGCGTGTGGTGGTGCAGGAGGTTGCGGAACTCCGCCACCAGGCCGCGCACCGGTGGGGCGTCGTCGTAGGAGCCGAAGACGGCGGTCAGCCCGGGATCGCCGGCGAAGGTGGAGCGGATCCGCGAGAAGGCATCGGGATGCACCGCGACATCGGCATCGATGAACACGAGCAGGTCGCCGGCCGCGCGCCGCGCCCCGTCGTTGCGCGCGGCTGCCGGCCCGCAGCGCGCGGGGGTCTCCACCACGAGGACCTCCTCGGGCGGGTCGTCGGCGGCGTGCACGGCGGCGAGCGCGCGAGACAGCGTGTGCGGGCCATCCGTGGCAGGGACCACGACCGTGAGCGCGGGCCTTCCCATCGGGACGACCCTAACTGAGAGGATGCCGGGCGCCGTGGCGAACGCCCCCGTGACCCCGACGCGCCGCCTCGAGGTCCACGGCCTGAGCATCGCCGTCTGCGGCGCATGGGACGAGGTGACCGGCGCGGTCGCGCGCGACTTCGCCTGGTTCGCCGCCGCGGCGCACGGCGAACCCGACCTGCGGGTCGTGCTCGAGCGCCGGCGACCCGACCTCGACGGCGCCGGAGCGCTCACCGCATCCTTCGTGACGCCGCGCAACGTCGTCTACCGCGACGGCCCGCGCACCCTGATCGACTACGGCGGGCGCGCGCTGGCCCGGCACGAGCGCGGGCGGTTCGTGGTCCAGAGCGAGAACCCGCAGCTCGCCCGGGAAGCCGCCCACCTGTTCCTGCTCTCGGCGATCGGCGAGCACCTCGACGCGCGCGGGCTGCCGCGGCTGCACGCGCTCGCGCTCGCCTCGGACCGGTCGGCCCTCGCGCTGCTGCTGCCCTCCGGGGGCGGCAAGAGCACGCTCGCCCTGCGCGCCCTGCGCGACCCGCAGGTCCGTCTGCTCTCCGAGGACAGCCCGCTGCTCGACACGGGCGGGCGGCTGCATCCGTTCCCCCTGCCGCTGGGCCTGAGCGAGGCCGACGGCGCGGAGGCCCGCGGACCCGTTCGCCGGGTCGAGCGGATGGAGTTCGCGCCGCAGCTCCTGCTCGAGGTCGAGGCCTATGCCGACCGGGTGGAGCGCGAGCCGCGCGCGCTGACCGACCTCGTGATCGGGCGGCGCTCCCTCGGATGCGACGCGCATCTGGAGCGGGTCGGGCGGCGCGCCGCCGTCCAGCCGCTGCTGCGCGAGGGCGTCGTCGGCGTCGGGATCTACCAGGGGCTGGAGTTCCTGCTCGGGCACGGTTGGCGCGATCTGGCCGCGCGCCGGCGCGTCGCGGCCACGCGGACCCGGGCGTCCGCGGCGGCCCTCCGGCAGGCGCGCGTGTGGCGGCTCACCCTGGGCCGCGATCGGGAGCGCAACTGGGAGGTCCTGCGGTCGCTGCTCTGACGACCGTCCTCCGCCGGGCCCGCGGCGTGGTCGTCCGCACCGAGGCGGGGCCGCTGCGGCCGCTGTGGCGCGCCGCGTACGAGGGCGCCGCGCGCGCGGTCGCGCGGGCGCTCACCCGCGGGCTCCCGGGCGCCTCGGCCTACCTCGCCTCGAACGTCGCGAGCGGCGACCCGGTCTACGGGCTGTCGGACATCGACCTGGTGATCTGCGCGAACGACGCCGCGCGGGCGCGGCAGCGCTGGGGGCGGCTGCGCCGGGCGCTGCCGCCACTGGCCGAGATCCTCCCCGACCTCGCCACCTACACGCCCGCCGAGCTCCAGGCGGCCGCGAGCGCGACGACCCTCACCGTCCGCTCGGGCCCGCTGTACCTCGCGGCGGCGTGGGCCCGCGACGAGCGCGGGCTCCGCGAGCGCCCCGGCCTCGCGGGCCCGGCGGGCGAGTGGCGGAGGCTGCACGGGCCCGAGCACCGCGCGCCCGCGCTCGCGCGCGACCGCCACGAGGCGCGGATCGCCGCCTGGCTCGAGCTGCAGTTCTGGTGGCGCGAGGCGATGCGGACCGACCTCTCCCCGGAGCATCCGCACTTCGCCTACCTCGCGTTCAAGCTCGTGGCCCAGGCGGCCCGCGCGTGGCTGCTCGTCGAGCGCGGCGAGCGGACCGCGGGGCGCGAGGACGCCCTGCGCCGCGCGCTCGCGCTGCGCGGCGCGCTGCACCGCCCGCACCCCGGGGCATGGGAGGAGCTCCTGCCCGTCTTCGCGAGGCTCTCGGGCCGGGTCGCCGCCCGGCTGGCGGCGGAGGCGGACGCGGCGGGCGCCGTCGAGGTGCGCGTCCGCGGAGCGCCGC